>SKXY01000191.1 GCA_007128175.1 Wenzhouxiangella sp.
ATCAGGTGGTATTGGCCAGAAGTCGGGAGGACTTCGAAGGAGGCGCTGGACGTCACAACCGAACACCCTCCCGACTTCTGACCAATGCCACCTGCAGGTAATGCCGGAACAAGATATTTCCGGCTCTCTTTCACCGGATTCTTCATGTGCGCTCGCAAACACTGGGGCATCCATCTCCCATTCGATTCCCTACCTTGATGGGGCTCACCCAACTTTTCCTCTCCGACAACATCTGCCATATACTTTCTGAACAAATTCACTGACAGACTATTGCCACCGAACAAGTGAAGGGGCAATTCTCAGTGAGTGAAAGTGGATGAAAGCATCTTCCGGTCAGTTTTTTCGCGTACAAACAACCTTCTTCGTTCTGCTGTTTTCCATCATCGCTTTCGATGCTGCGGCATCGACCTATTTCGTGCGTACCGATGGTGGCAGCGCCAGCCAGTGCACAGGCCAGGCTGATCTTCCCTACCCCGGCAGCGGCACCAATCAGGACTGTGCCTGGAATCATCCTTTCATTGCCCTCCCGCCCGGCGGGCCGGCACGCATCCAGGGCGGGGATACTCTTCACATCGAATCAGCCAGCTTCATGATGGGGTACGGCGCGCCTTCTTCCGAAAACTGTCACCAGAGCTGGTCCTGGGAGTGTCACATGACACGGGTACCCAGTGGTCCCTCACCGGATCAACCCACCCGCATACTCGGACAGGGCCACGATGAGGGATGCCAACAGGCCCCTGAACTGTGGGGAACGGAAAGATCGTGGATGGTGGTCAACCTCGAGGGCAGTTCCAATGTCGAACTGGCCTGCCTGGAGATCACCGACCGCGGCAGCTGCATCGAGTCACATTGTCATAACGGCCAGTGTGATGGCGAAGTTGCCGCCTGCAATCGCAGCTCTCCACCATTTGGTCAGTGGGCCTCGACTGGAATCTCGGCACGAGACTCCAGCAACGTGGTCTTGCGTGACCTCAACATCCATGGTCTGGCCAATCGTGGCGTTTTCGCCGGACGCCTCGCTGACTGGTCCCTTGAACGGGTTCGGATCAATGCCAACGGCTGGAGCGGTTGGGATGGCGACCTGGGAGGCAACAGCTCCAACAGCGGCACACTGCACTTCAGTGAAGTGGAGATTGGCTGGAATGGATGCGGGGAACGTTGGCCCGATGGAGAGATATTCGGCTGCTGGGCGCAGGGTGGCGGTGGCTACGGTGACGGCCTGGGCCTGGCCGAATCCGGCGGTCACTGGATCTTCGAGGACAGCACTGTCCACCACAATACTTCCGATGGCCTAGACCTGCTTTACCTGAACGATGACGGCCGGGTCACCATTAGGCGCACACTGGTTGAAGCCAATGCCGGCAATCAGATCAAGGTGTCACGCGAGGCGCTGATCGAAAACTCGATCATTGTCGGTCATTGCGCCTATTTTGCCGACTTCCCCAACATGCTCCCGGGTGACCAATGTCGGGCCATGGGCGATGCCATTTACGTCGGCTTGAGAAACAACGCCCAAACCGATCTGATCAACAACACGATCGTCGGCCAGGGCAACTGCGTCGTCAGCGGGGGTGGCGGCAGCAGCGAGTCACGTCTGCGCATGATCAACAACCTCTTCATGGGCAAGCCCTACTGGCACGATTCATCGAAGCAAAGCTGCCTGTACTACTCCGGCAGCAGTGAGTCAGTGGAGTGGACAAACAATTACATCGATGAAGTACGCCACAATGCCTGCCCCGGCAACAGTCTTTGTCTGGGTTCACCCATGATCGCCGATCCGCTGCTGGCCGGTTTCGATGCCGAGCCAATGGACGGTAGCCCGCTGATCGCAGCAGCCAATGGCGAGCATGCTCCGGCCCGTGATTTCTTCGACCTCCTCCGCGGCGTGGCCGGTGGACCGGACATCGGCGCCATCGAATGGAGGGACGAACCAGAACCAGAACCAGATCCAGAGCCGGACCCGATCGATCCGCCCGAAGATCCGCCTGAGGCCAGCTTCACCTATCACTGTAACGATCTCGACTGTTATTTCGACGGCAGCGGGAGTACCGGTGAGGGAATTGATTTCGCCTGGAACCTCGGTGACGGCGCCACAGCCAGCACCAGCGACGTCAGCCACAGCTACGCAGCTTCAGGCAGTTATACCGTGATGCTGACGGTCGCCGACGTTGCCGGCAACAGCAATTCAAGCAGCCAGACTGTGACAGTCACGGAACCCGACAACGAGGCGCCGGCACTCACACTGATCGCGACCGGCTTCCGCCATCGAGGGCACCGGATTGCAGACCTGGAATGGTCAGGCGCCGGCACCGACGCGGTGGATATCTATCGCGATGGCGAGTGGCTGACCACGGCTCCCAACCTGGGTGCATACAGGGATAGCACTCTCGGCCGGGGGCCAGGTTCCGCGATCTACCAGGTCTGCGAGTCGTCCAGCCAGCACTGCTCGGAAAGCGTCACCGCATTCTTCTAGACCACCACGGCCGCGCCCCGAGCAATCTGCGCGGGGCAGCGGCCCAGGGCTTGTACGCCTCAAAACATAGTGATGTGCAGCACAGTTCTTGGCCTGCCACGAGAATTCAGGCACGCCGATTCAACGCCGCACCAACGGGCACAACATGTTTTTTCAACAAATGCGCTGACATACTTTTTCCACGGAAATCAGCAACCCAGCACATCACCCACAGCACGCCAGCTGTGAACGACATTATCCGCGAATCCATAATCAGAGTGTATCGATCAATGAGTCCATCAAACCATAGGCATTCTCCTCTGGCTTTCTTGCCAAAAGTACTTCTGCTCGTATTTCTCTCGGTGATTGCCACTGCAGCCTCGGCAACAACCTATTACGTTCGTGCCGACGGCGGCAGTGCCAGCCAATGTACCGGGCTGTCCAACAGTGCCTATCCTGGCAGTGGCAGCAACCAGGACTGTGCCTGGAATCATCCGTTCGTTGCCCTGCCTCCGGGTGGCACGCCGCGTATCCAGGGCGGTGACACCCTGCACATCGGGCCGGGCAACTTCATGATGGGTTATGGGGCGCCTTCCTCCAGCAACTGTAATCAGAACTGGTCCTGGGAATGTCACATGGCTGCCATCCCCAGCGGCCCATCGCCGAGTCAACCAACCCGCATTCTCGGTGCCGGCCACGACCAGGGTTGTACCCAGCCGCCGCAGCTGTGGGGTACCGAACGCGCCTGGATGGTCGTCAACATGCAAGGCAGCTCCAACGTCGAGATGGCTTGTCTGGACATTACCGACCGCGGCAGCTGCATCGTGTCGCATTGTCACAACGGGCAGTGCGGGGGTGAAGTTGCTGCCTGCGATCGTGGCTCGCCGCCCTTTGGCCAATGGGCGTCGACCGGGATCTCGGCACGCGATTCCAGCAACGTCGTCTTGCGTGATCTCAATATCCACGGGCTGGCCAATCGCGGCGTCCACGCCGGGCGACTGACCGACTGGACCCTTGAACGAGTCAGGATCAACGCCAATGGCTGGGCCGGATGGGATGGAGACCTTGGCGGCAACAGCTCGAACAGCGGCACCATTCACTTCAAGGAGAGCGAGATCGCGTACAACGGATGTGCCGAGCGCTGGCCCGACGGTGAGATTTTCGGCTGCTGGGCTCAGGGAGGCGGCGGCTACGGCGATGGAGTGGGTCTGGCCCAGTCCGGAGGCCACTGGATCTTCGAAGACAGCAGTGTCCACCGCAACACCTCCGACGGCATCGACCTGCTTTATCTCAACGACAATGGGCACGTCACGATACGGCGAACACTGGTCGAATCCAATGCCGGCAACCAGATCAAGGTGTCGCGCTCGGCGCTGATCGAGAATTCGGTGGTGGTCGGCAATTGCAGCTACTTCGCCGATGAGCCCAACATGCTCTCCGGCGACCACTGCAGAGCCTTGGGTGATGCCATATACGTCGGCTTGAGCAACGCTTCGCAGACCGACCTGATCAACAATACGATCATAGGTCAAGGCAACTGTGTCATCAGCGGCGGTGGCGGCAGCAATGCTTCGCAACTGCGCCTGCTCAACAACGTCATCATCGGCAAGCCCTACTTCCTTAACCCGAGCCAGCTCAGCTGCCTGTACTACTCCGGCACAAGCGAGACAATTGTCTGGGACAGCAATCATGTCAGCAATGTTCGCCATGGTGCCTGCCCCGGCAACAGCCTTTGCAACGGCTCCCCGCAACTTACCGACGCCACGCTGACAGGTTTCGACCCGTATCCACTGCCGGGAAGTCCTGTGATCAATGCCGCCAACTCCAATTTCGCGCCGCCAGTGGATTTTCGTCGCCTGCCGCGCCATGCCGGCAGCGGACCGGACATCGGCGCCATGGAATTCGGCGTCGACGACGACGGAGTTGATCCGGACGACAGCATCTTCAGCGATGCCTTTGCCTGGCTGAACTGGTGAGACTCGAGATGGCCGATCAGGAATCATGGGAGCATTGTCCCCATGCTTCTGGCGGTCATCCGTGCGGAAACCCACATAGGAATGAGATCGCTGCGGCGGTCTCATTCCTGCCCGCTTTCGCGGGAACGACCTGGAATCCACCTCTTGATGCTCCCCTTCGCCTTGCGCAGCAGACCATCCCCCCATACCGCCCTGGCACCG
>SKXY01000016.1 GCA_007128175.1 Wenzhouxiangella sp.
CGATTCCATGTCGCCCCGCCCTCCCGAAAACTTGCTACAGTGATATTCGCTTTGAACTCACCCCGGAGGATCTATCGATGTCCGCATACTGGGTCGTAGTGGCCGATTCGGCCAAGGCACGTATATTTTCTCGCACCAAGAAATTCAGCCCGCTGGAGGAGTTCGAGACCCTGGTCCATCCCGAATCACGCCTGCACCGCCAGGACCTGGTCTCCGATCGACCCGGCCAGGTCCACGAGTCACGCACCCCCGGCGAAAGTGCCAATGAAGAACCTACCGATCCCAAGGTGGTCGAGGCCCAGGTATTTGCTCGAGACATCGCCCACCGTTTGCGCGAAGGCCGCCTGTCCGGTGCCTACTCATCACTTGTGCTGGTGGCCGACCCGAAATTCCTTGGATTGTTGCGCAAATCCATGGACGGGGACACCCGTCGCGTCATCGACCACGAGGTCGCAAAAAATGTCACGCGCGAGCCGATCGACCGCATTACCCGAACACTCGACGAGTCCTACTGATTCATGCCACAAGCTGACAGCGCTCAACCATCCGCTACCGGTGGTCTGTCAACCAGGTAGCGGATGTTGAGCTGTGGCGTGACCCGACCCTGCCAGCGGTTGACCTCCAGGCTGTAGACCACTTGCAGGGGATCGGGAAGATCGCGGTGGCACAAGTGGCCTGCGCGAAAGGCGATGGCGTCGATACCCGGGCCACTTCCGGTCGGAGACAGCCTGAGCTTGAGGTGCTTCTCACCGACCACGCGCCGCTCCAGCACACGGAATGTGCCATCAAACAGAGGTTCTGGCCAACCCTGGCCCCACGGTCCGGCGTCCGCCAGCGCCTGTGCCGTCTCAAGCGAGATTTCCCCGGATGTCAACTCACCATCGGTCGTAACTAATTCATCACCAAAATCAATGCCTTTCAATACACTATTGAAGCTATCTCTGAATTTCTCGAATTGACTTTCATCAATCGACAGACCAGCAGCGCGCGCATGCCCGCCGAACCGCTTGATCAACCCCGGACGCCGCGCATCGATATCGACCAGCAGGTCGCGCAAGTGCAGCCCGTCAGGCCCACGCCCCGAACCCTTCAGCTCGCTGCCGCCGTTCTCGGCCGGCGCGAAGGCGAACACCGGCCGTTGCAGTCGCTCCATCAGGCGTCCGGCCACCAGTCCGACCACGCCCTGGTGCCATTGAGGATCGAACACGCACAAGCCCGATAATTCACCATCCAGGCCCTCGGCCAGCTCCCGGGCCTGTTGCTCGGCCATCTCCTGCATTTCCTGTTGCAGTGCCTGGCGGTCGCGATTGAGGCCATCGAGCTGGCTGGCGAGTTCACGCGCACTGGATTCGCTGGTGGCCAGCAGACAACGCACGCCGACTCCCATGTCGTCGAGCCGCCCGGCGGCATTGAGCCGGGGCGCGGCGGCGAAACCGAGATCGGCGGCCTGCACGTGCCGCAGGTTACGGCCCGCGACTTCCAGCAGAGCCCTCACGCCCGGCAGACATTGCCCGGCACGAATGCGCACCAGCCCCTGGTGAACCAGCCTGCGATTATTCTCGTCCAACGGCACCAGGTCGGCCACGGTACCCAGGGCGACAAGATCCAGCCACTGGTCAAGACGGGGTTCACGTCCATGCCGAAAATGCCCTGCCTCACGCATCCGGGCGCGTAGCCCCATGAGCAGGTAGAACATCACGCCGACCCCGGACAGCGCCCCGGAAGGGAAGCGCTCGTCGGGAAGATTGGGATTGATGATGGCTTCGGCCGGCGGCAGGGTTTCACCTGGCAGGTGGTGATCCGTCACGATCACCCGGATACCCATCTCGCGGGCACGAGTGATGCCGGCATGAGAACTGATCCCCTGGTCAACGGTGACCAGCACATCGGGTAGCGGCGCTTCCAGCTCGGCAACCAGGTCGCTACTCAAGCCGTAACCGTGACGGAAACGATCCGGCACCAGCCAGTCGACATGATTGGCACCCATCGCTCTGAGTCCGTGAACAGCCAGCGCCGTTCCGGTGGCTCCGTCGGCATCGAAGTCGCCAACTACGCAAATGCGTGCATTGCCCGAGATGGCTTGCGCCAGCAACTCACAGGCTCGCTCCATGCCGCCGAGCTTCGGCGGGAGCAGGTGTCTGAGCGAATAATCCGGCGTTGATTCCAGACCGCGCATGGCCAGTATCCGGGAGACAACCGGATGCAGTCCCGTCAAGGTGTGGCGCGGCCGTTTCCGTCGCCGGATCCGGACTCGGCGAATGCTCACCACGGCCTCCAGGCTCGAAGCGTGGACAAGCGCCAAACCCGATGCTCGCCGGCCAGTTCCAGCTCACGCAGGCGGCCGGAAAAGCGCAGGTGTCGCAGTGCAACTGCCAGGTAGGAAGCCAGTCGCTCCAGGTTGTCTTCGGCCGTCCTTCCGCAGTCGGGCTGCCACTCGACCAGCGCACCCGGCATCGCATCAAGTTCTTTACTCGCGGCCTCGACGACATCGAGGCCGGCCCAGGCCGCCGCACCCAGCAATTCCGGGCTGGTCGCCCGGATCAGTCGCACGCGCGCTACGGGAGGTGTCACCGGCACTTCCCCCGCACCCCAGAACCACAGGCTGCCGGGAAGCTCGGGGCTGGATTGACGATGCTGGTGAAGGATCATTTGTGTCTCGTTGAGAAGGCGCCGCCAGTAAAGGGCTTCCGGGCCCTGCGGCCAGACCCGGTCCATGCTTTCACCGGCCAGCTGCCAGGGCGGGGTGAAACGACAGTCGGGCAACCGCTTGAGCGCCAGGTAGCCGCGACCTGACCCAATCAGGTCCAGCCTCATCCCCTCTTCGGAAAACAGCGCCACCAGTTCGCGGGCAGCCGGTGACTCGGAGCACAGGCGCGCCTTCTCGTGTAGCCAGACCGCTCCCAGGTCGGGCGTAATCCCGACCGGATCGGCCCGCATCCACGAGCCTGGCGCATCTTCGGGGTAGTCGAGATAACGGCTCAGTGCAGCCGCGGGATAATCACCATCGAACAGCAGACGGGAATGACAGGTCGCCGGATCCAGCACCCGCGACTGGGCTCGTCCCAGCAGCCGGCGGACAGGCCGCGGCACCCGGGCCGCTTCACGCAACATGTCCTGGAGGCCGGGCACCAGGACGATATGCCGGTGCTCAGGACTCGTAGCGGACCTCGACGATTTCATAGGTCCGGCGACCGTTGGGCGCCTCGAAGTCGACGACGTCGCCTTCTTCCTTGCCTATCAGGGCCCGGGCCAGCGGCGCACTAATGGCCAGCCGGTACTGACTGGCGTCGGCTTCCAGGTCACCGACGATCTGCCAGGTCACCTCTTCGGCATCGTCGACCTCTTCGAGCAGCGTCACCGTCGCCCCGAACACGACCTTGCTGCCCGGGTTGAGCTCGGCCACATCGATGATGCGGGAATTGCTCAGGCCCGCTTCCAGTTCCTGGATGCGCCCTTCGATGAAACCCTGCTGTTCGCGCGCGGCATGGTACTCCGCATTTTCCTTGAGGTCGCCATGCGCCCGGGCCTCTGCAATCGCCTCGATCACGGCCGGACGCTCCTTCTTCTTGAGACGATCAAGCTCCGCGCGCAGGCGCTCGGCACCCGCGCGGGTCAGCGGTGTCTGGGTCGTCATCCTGTCTCCTTGATTCGGTGCAGTTCTTCGAGGCTACGTACGCCTCTCTCGTGCCAGTGGTCCAGCGCCCTCAACGTGGCGCGCGCGCCTGCGATGGTGGTCGAATAATTGACCTTGCGTTGCAATGCCTCGCGCCGAATCGAGAATGAATCGGCAATCGCCTGGCGCCCCTCGGTGGTGTTAACAATATAGTCGATCTCGTCATTCTTGATCAGGTCGACGATATGGGGCCGCCCCTGGATCACCTTGTTGACGTAATCACACTCGACACCGTTTTCAACCAGAAACTTCCAGGTACCCTGGGTAGCCACCAGCGAGAATCCGCGCTCGATGAGTTCCTGCGCCACCGGCAGCAGCCGGTCCTTGTCGGCGTCGCGCACGCTCAGGAAGACGCGGCCGGAATGTTTGATGTTGATGTTCACACCCTGCTGGGCGCGGGCAACGGCCGAACCGAAGGAACGTCCCACGCCCATCGCCTCGCCGGTCGAGCGCATTTCCGGGCCGAGAATCGGATCGACGCCAGGGAACTTGATGAACGGGTAGACTGGCTCTTTTATGGAATAGAAAGGAGATGAGAGATCTTCTGTAATCCCCTGATCTTTCAAGGTTCTGCCAACCATGCAACCTGCTGCCACCTGGGCCAGCGGCACACCGGTGGCCTTGGAAACAAAGGGGACGGTGCGTGATGCGCGCGGGTTGACCTCGAGCACGAAGATCTCGCCCTCACGCACGGCGAACTGAACATTCATCAGGCCGACCACTTTCAGGCCCAGCGCCATCTGCCGGGTCTGGCGCTTGATCTCCTCGATGCAATCCTCGTCCAGGGAAAATGGGGGCAGACTGCAGGACGAATCGCCGGAGTGCACACCGGCCTCCTCGATATGCTCCATGACCCCGCCGATAATGACGTTTTCCCCGTCGCAGACGGCATCGACATCGACTTCGATGGCATGGTCGAGGAAATGGTCAAGCAGCACCGGTGAATCGTTGGAAACCTTGACCGCTTCGCGCATGTAGCGATTGAGCTCGTCCTCCCCGTAGACGATATCCATGGCACGTCCACCCAGAACGTAGGACGGACGCACCACCAGCGGGTAGCCGATCTCGCGCGCCAGGACCAGCGCCTCGTCGGGATCGCGCGCGGTTCGGTTGGGCGGCTGCTTCAGGCCGAGTTCATTGAGCAGGCGCTGGAACCGCTCACGGTCCTCGGCCAGATCAATGCAGTCGGGCGTTGTACCGATGATGGGGGCACCGGCGGCTTCCAGCTCGCGCGCCAGTTTCAGCGGCGTCTGACCGCCGAACTGGATGATGATGCCTTCGGGCTGCTCGACCTCGACGATCGAGAGCACATTCTCCAGCGTAAGCGGCTCGAAATAGAGACGATCGGAAGTGTCGTAGTCGGTCGAAACGGTTTCGGGGTTGCAGTTGACCATGATGGTTTCGAATCCAAGCTCACGCATGGCCATGGCCGCGTGCACGCAGCAATAATCGAACTCGATCCCCTGCCCGATCCGGTTCGGCCCGCCACCAAGCACCATGATCTTGCGCTTGTCGGTGGCGGCCGCCTCGCACTGCTCACCCCAGGTCGAGTACATGTAGGCGGTACTGGTCGCAAATTCCGCCGCACAGGTATCCACGCGCCGGAAGCCCGGACGAATATCGTGGTTGCTCCGCAGCTTGCGGATCGATTTCTCGCTGACCCCGGCCAGTTTCGCTATGCGCGCGTCGGCAAAGCCGTAACGCTTAAGTTCCAGCAAGCGCTCAGAGGTCAATCCGGCAATACCTTCGTCGTAGATGGACCGCTCCACCTCGACTAACTCCTGTACCTGGTCGAGGAACCAGGGGTCGATCTGCGACAGGCGATGCACTTCCTCGAACTCCATACCGCGTCGGAAGGCCTCGGCCACGTACAGCATCCGATCGGCGCCGGCTTCGCGCAGCTCGCGCCGAATCAGGGTGGGCTCATCAACACCGGCCTCGAATTCGACCGGATCGAGACCGGTCAATCCGGTCTCCAGGCTTTGCAGCGCCTTCTGCAACGACTCCTGGAAGGTGCGACCGAAGGCCATGGCCTCGCCAACCGACTTCATCTGGGTGGTCAGCCGGTCATTGGCGGCCGGGAACTTCTCGAAGGTAAAGCGAGGAATCTTGGTGACCACGTAGTCGATGGTCGGCTCGAATGACGCCGGTGTCGCGCCGCCGGTGATCTCGTTTTCGAGCTCATCAAGGGTATAGCCCACCGCGAGCTTGGCCGCCACCTTCGCGATCGGGAAACCAGTGGCCTTGGATGCGAGCGCCGATGAACGGGACACGCGCGGATTCATTTCGATCACCACGACCCGTCCATCTTCCGGGTTGACAGCAAACTGCACGTTGGAACCCCCGGTGTCGACGCCGATCTTGCGCAGCACGGCAATCGCGGCATCCCGCAACACCTGGTATTCCTTGTCGGTCAAGGTCTGCGCCGGCGCAACGGTGACCGAATCACCGGTGTGCACGCCCATGGGATCGAAGTTCTCGATCGAGCAGATGATGATGCAGTTGTCGGCACGATCGCGCACTACCTCGAGCTCGAATTCCTTCCAGCCAAGCAGCGACTCGTCGAGCAGCACTTCGTGGGTCGGCGACAGGTCAAGCCCGTGCTCGACAATTTCGACAAACTCTTCGCGGTTGTAGGCGATGCCGCCACCTGAACCGCCCAGCGTGAACGACGGCCGGATGATGACGGGAAAGCCAATGCGCTTCTGGATCTCGATGGCCTCATCCAGCGAGCGCGCCACTTCAGCCTCGGGGGATTCAAGACCGATGTCACGCATTGCATCGCGAAACTCCTCGCGGTCCTCGGCCATGTCGATGGCTTTCTTGGAAGCACCGATCATTTCCACACCGAATTCAGCCAGCACACCTTCGCGGTCGAGATCCAGCGCACAATTCAAGGCAGTCTGCCCTCCCATCGTCGGCAACAGCGCATCCGGGCGCTCCTTTTCGATGATGTCGCGCACCACGTCCCAGCGGATCGGCTCGATGTAGACCACATCGGCGATATCCGGGTCGGTCATGATGGTGGCCGGGTTGGAATTGACCAGGATGACCTTGTACCCCTCCTCCCTGAGTGCCTTGACTGCCTGCACGCCGGAGTAGTCGAATTCACAAGCCTGCCCGATGACGATGGGCCCGGCGCCGATGATCAGAATCGATTTGATGTCAGTACGTTTGGGCATCGGTGTTGGTTTCAGATTCAGGTTTCAGGGATCAGGGTTCAGGTGCGACCTGCCCCGGACGTGTCCATCATGTTCACGAAACTTTCAAACAATGGTCTCAGGTCGTGGGGGCCGGGACTGGCTTCGGGGTGACCCTGGAAACCCATGACCGGCTTGCCTTCAATACGGATGCCTTGCAGCGAGCCGTCGAACAAGGAGCGATGGGTCGGAACCACGTGACCGGGAAGGGAATCCTCGTCAACCGCAAAGCCATGATTCTGGCTGGTGATCATGACCTGGCCGGTCGCCAGGTCCTTGACCGGGTGATTGGCACCGTGGTGACCAAACTTCATCTTCACGGTACGTGCGCCGGCGGCCAGGCCCAGCAGCTGGTGGCCCAGGCAAATACCGAAGGTTGGTACGTTCTTCTCGAGCAAGCCCCGGATCGCCTCGATGGCATAACCGCAAGGCTCGGGATCGCCCGGGCCGTTGGAAAGCATCACGCCATCTGGCTTGAGGGCCAGCACGTCCGCCAATGGCGTTTTCGCTGGTACCACGGTGACCCGACAGCCGGCATCGACCAGCAGGCGCAGGATATTGCTCTTGACACCGAAGTCGTAGCAGACCACATGGTGACGACCCCTGCTGCCCCCGAACAGGCCTTTGCCAAGATCGTAGGTGCCATCGGTCCACTCGTGGATGGCATCGGTAGTGACGGTGCAAGCCAGATCGCGGCCGCTCATCGGCTCGCATTGGCGGGCGCGGCGGACTGCCTCGTCCGGATCGATCTCATTGCCGGCCATTAGGCAACCGTTCTGGGCACCCTTCTCTCGCAGCAGCACCGTGAGTGCCCGCGTGTCGATGCCGGCTATGGCAACCCGCCCCTGCTCGTTCAGCCACTCGCCCAACGAACGAGTGGCGCGCCAGGAGCTGTGACGACGCGGGTAATGCCGAATGATCAATCCGGCTGCATGCACCCGTTTCGACTCCACGTCGACCGGGTTGATTCCAGTATTACCGACATGTGACGCCGTGAGCGTGACCAGCTGGCCCGCATAGCTCGGGTCGGTCAGAATCTCCTGGTAACCGGTCATGGCAGTATTGAAAACCACCTCGCCGACGCTGAAACCGGGCGCGCCAAAGCCGTGTCCGGAAAACGTGCTGCCGTCTTCCAGCGCCAGAATCGCCTGCATTTGGGACAAGATCACTTCCTCCGGGTACAAAAAGCGGGCCCAACCGCATGTCGGCATGGCCCGCATTTCTTGCCGGACCACGTCCGGCTTCCGGAAAGCGATTGTAAACCAAGCTAGCCCCGCCGGCCAGTACTCCGTATGCCTGTATCCAGCGGCATCAGCGCATCAGTCAAACGACCAGCAGTGAATCAACCGCTGCAAGGCCCGACTACGAAGTTCCAGTCAACTCCTCGCCCGCGTCCCGGATCACCGCGGGAACCATGGTATCCGGCCCATGGCCCTGGGCAATCAGATAATCGAGCCATTTAAGCAAGGCCCGGTTGAGTCGCCAGCTCCTGACGACCAGGCCACTGACCGACAGATCGGGACCGGCGAAGCGGCGGATGCCCTGCTCCGGACTGAAAGCAGTGGCTTCGGCCATGGCCGCATCGTGGTAAATACGCACGTGAGCGTTGGGGTTGTGCTGGCGTTCGGCGCCAATGACGTGGGACAGGCGCACGAAGGTGGTGTAGGCGTGGCGCTCGATCACTTCCAGGTAAAGTTCTGGTCCGTCGCCGACCCGGGAATGGAGCACGTCACTCATCGCCAGACCATCTGGCAGCAACACGTTCAGCGCCCGATAAAGGGCACTGTGCAGTTCCGGGAGCCGTCGCGCCAGGATTCGGCTGGACGGCTGCAGTTGGTGGGTGGCGGTCAGCATGGCGGCAGAGAATAGCATCCGGTTCGTGGAATCACCAGACCTGTGACCACGTCAACGGTGGTCGCGTTCCAGCCCGAGGTCGAGAAGAATGCGACTGGCCAGTTCCTCGATCGAGGAATCGGTCGATGACAGCATGCGTACACCCTCGGTACGGAGCATGGCTTCAGCGGCCTCGACTTCGTAACGGCACTGTTTCGGCGAGGCATAGCGTGAACCCGGCCTGCGGTTCTCGCGAATCTGGGACAGGCGATCAGGATTGATGGTCAGCCCGAACAGCTTGCTCTTGTGCTCGCGCAGGAAGCCCGGCAGTCGATTCTGCTCCAGATCTTCCTCTGTCAACGGGTAGTTGGCGGCCTTGACACCGTAATGGAGCGCCAGGTACAGACAGGTTGGCGTCTTGCCGGAGCGTGATACGCCGACCAGGATGACGTCAGCGCTCTCAAGCCGCTTGGAAATGCCGTCGTCGTGGGTCAGCGCGTAGTTGGTCGCCTCCATACGATCTTCGTAAGAGCTGCTGTCACCCATGCCGTGAGCCTGGCCCACCTGGGATGAGCGATTCACGCCCAACACCTCCTCCAGCGGCCCGATGAAGGTGCGGAACATGTCGAAAACGTTTGCATCGGCCTCGCCGACGATGCTGCCGACCTCTGGATCGACGATGGTGCTGAACACGATGGGATCGTCGTCCTGGCCATCACCGGCGCGCTCGATCAGGGAAACGGCATCGCGCGCCTTGCTCGGGGTATCAACAAAGGGCAGCCGCACCTGGCGGAATTCGATGCCGGAAAACTGGGTCAGGAGACTGTGACCAAAGGTTTCGGCAGTGATCGCGGTGCCGTCGGAGACAAAGAAAACTGTACGTTTCATTAGAGGTCCGGGGGGTTACAATATTGGTTTCGCACATCAATCAAGGAATCTTCTCAGGTGTCGGAGTATATCCTTTGGCTTGACGAACTTGGAATGGGGGACCTGGAAAAGGTCGGCGGCAAGAATGCTTCGCTGGGGGAAATGATCTCCCACCTGAGCGAGACCGGGGTCAACGTCCCTGGCGGCTTCGCTACAACGGCCCAGGCCTACCGCGACTTTCTCGACCAGTCCGGCCTCGCCGACAGGATCAAGGCTCGCCTGGCCGAACTCGACTCCGAGGACACCCGGGCCCTGGCCCAGACTGGTCAGGAAATCCGTCAGTGGATCATGGACACGCCGCTGCAGGCCGAACTCGAACAGGCCGTTCGCGAGGCCTACGCGAAGATGCAGACCGAACACAGCGACGACCTGGCCGTGGCAGTGCGCTCTTCGGCGACCGCCGAGGACCTGCCGGATGCTTCTTTCGCCGGACAGCAGGAAACCTTTCTCAACGTGTGCGGCATCGACAGCGTACTTGAAAAGATCCACGCTGTCTTCGCCAGCCTTTACAACGACCGGGCCATCGCCTACCGCGTCCACCACGGCTTTGAGCATGAACACGTGGCGCTGTCGGCTGGCATTCAGTTGATGGTGCGGGCTGGCACCGGGGCCGCCGGGGTCATCTTCACCCTCGATACCGAATCCGGATACCGCGAGGTGGTGTTCATCACCTCCAGCTACGGGCTGGGCGAGTCAGTCGTCCAGGGGGCTGTCAACCCCGATGAGTTCTACCTGTTCAAAGCCAATCTTCGCGCCGACCGCCCGGCGATACTGCGTCGCACCATCGGCAGCAAGGCCACGCGCATGATCTACGGCAGTGGCAATGGCGGCGTGCACACCGAAGACACCCCGGAAGCCGATCGCCAGCGCTTCTCGATCAACGACGAGGAAGCCACCGCCCTCGCGAAGATGGCACTGACCATCGAGGAACACTACGGCCGCCCCATGGACATCGAATGGGGCAAGGACGGGGAAACCGGCGAACTGTTCATCCTTCAGGCACGTCCCGAGACCGTCAAGAGTCGTTCCGGCCAGGCCATGGAACGCTTCCGGCTCGAAGAGACCGGCAAGGTCGTGGCCGAGGGCCGGGCCATCGGCCAGCGTATCGGTCAGGGCACGGCCAAGGTGATCAAGTCGCTCGACCAGATCCACGATGTGGAATCCGGTGATGTGCTGGTCACCGACATGACCGACCCCGACTGGGAGCCGATCATGAAGCGCGCCTCGGCTATCGTCACCAACCGCGGTGGACGCACCTGCCATGCTGCCATCATCGCACGCGAACTGGGCATTCCCGCCGTGGTCGGCTGTGGTGACGCTACCGAGCGTGTACCGCACGACAGTGAAGTGACGGTTGCCTGTAGCGAGGGCGATACCGGGCGTATCTACGAGGGCCATCTGAAATTCAGCGTCAGCGAGGATTCGATGGAGGATATGCCCGAAGCGCCGCTGAAGATCATGATGAACGTCGCCAATCCCGACCGGGCTTTCGACTTCGCCATGATCCCCAATCACGGCATCGGCCTGGCGCGACTGGAGTTCATCATCAACCGCATGATCGGCATCCACCCGCTGGCCCTGCTCGGTTACAACGAACAGCCCGAAGACCTGCGTGCCGAGATCGATCGCCGGATCGCCGGCTACGACGACCCGGTCAGCTTCTACGTCGACAAGCTGGCCGAGGGCATCGCCACCATTGCCGCACCGTTCGGACCCAACCCGGTGATTGTTCGCCTGTCGGACTTCAAGAGCAACGAGTACGCCAACCTGATCGGCGGCGAGCGTTTCGAACCCGACGAGGAAAATCCCATGATCGGCTGGCGCGGCGCCTCGCGCTACGTTGACAAAAAGTTCAAGCCGGCATTCGAGCTCGAATGCCGTGCCATGAAGAAAGTGCGCGAGGAAATGGGCCTGGACCATGTATGGGCCATGGTTCCGTTCGTGCGCACCGTGGACGAGGCCAAGGATGTGGTCGCGGTGATGGAGGAGTTCGGCCTCAAGCGCGGCGAGAACGGCCTGAAGCTGATCATGATGTGCGAGTTGCCGTCCAACGCAGTCTGCGCCGAGGCATTCCTGGAGTACTTCGACGGCTTCTCGATCGGCTCCAACGACATGACCCAGCTCACCCTGGGCCTGGACCGCGACTCCAGCCTGGTCGCCCATCGCTTCGACGAGCGCGACCCGGCCGTCAAGGCCCTGCTGGCCATGGCCATCGAGGCCTGCCGCAAGCAGGGCAAGTACATCGGCATCTGCGGCCAGGGACCGTCAGACTACCCGGATCTCGCCCAATGGCTGCTGGATCAGGGCATCGAGAGCATGTCGCTCAACCCGGATACTGTGGTCGATACCTGGCGCAAGCTGGCCGGGTAAACGGGGCGTCAACACGTCGGTGCGTCAGCCAGTCGGCCCGAACAGGCGCTGGTTGACGCACTGTTTACTCCTGGAAATGATCGCTGATCAGCGTATCGTTACCGAATCCGCGAGGGGCCGAGATCGCCCCCGCCCGCCGATGAACCGCTGCCAGCCGTCCAGATCCGCGGCCACATCCACCATGAAGCTGTCACGGTGGATGCTGAAATTTGCGGTCAACGCCACTTCCTTCAGACTCGGCATTCACCCGCTCCCGCCACTCTCCGGTAAACTTGATTGCATGTCCTGCCTGCATCGATCCATGGCCTGGCTATTCGCCGGACTCGTGCTGGCCTACTGGCTCAGCCTGTGGGGCCCCGACTACCCCGGTGACTGGCTGTTAAAGGCCGCACCGATGCTGCTGGCTGCCATCGTGTTGCTGGCATCCGTGAAGCTCCGCTACGGATTACCCATGGCGATCGGATTCGTCGCAGCCGGCGCGGGCGATGCCTTTCTCGCCCTGGATCGCCACGATTTCCTGATGCAGGCCCTGCTTTGTTTCCTGGTCACGCAGGTCGCCTACCTGGCCGCTTTCCTGGCCTGGGGCAAACGCCTGACTGGCCGCTGGAAGCTCTGGTTGCCAGCTGTCATCTACGGCCTGGCCGCCTATATCTGGATGCTGCCGGAACTGAACGACTTCATGGTGCCGGTACTGATCTACGTCACAGCACTGGTGGCGATGGTCGTATACGCTACCTGCGTCGAACGCCGACCCGGCCCGCTGTGGGTCGGCGCCATGCTGTTCCTGGTCGCCGACTCGCTGATCGGCATCGAACGCTTCATCGCGGCACTCTCGGTACCCGAAGTCGTCATCGTCGCCATTTACAGCAGCGGGCAACTGCTGATCTTCATCGGCGCCCTCCGGGCGATGCCGCTGCGAGAGGGTATGCCGCTGGATCCGAGATCAAAACCGCTCTGACCGACCCATCATTGCGCTTCGAAACGGTCATCGAAGATCTCAAACGAACCAACCACATTCTGCACCAGGTTGTTTGAGGTCCCAGGCATGTGGGTCGAGGAGCCGTCGTAATCGGCCGTCAACAACCTGCTACCCGTTCCCGAGAACTGGATCTGGCACTCGAATGCCACCGTGTTTGCAGCGACCGGAACCGGAACACCGTCATCAAGGCACAGCTCACCGGTGCCCGCGCTGACGGTCACCGTGCCGTCGACCGGCGCGCCATCAGTAGCGGTCACTTCGACCTTGTAGGTCACCGGCTGGCCAATCAATGCGGGCTGACTGTCGGTTGTCAGCTCGAGGCTTACGTCTGGCCGAAACTCCACGGCCACCGCGCAATCCTGAGTGATGCCCGAGGCCTGCCAGGTGTCATCCCCGTTGTCTTCGGGCATGCAGGTATCACCAGCAAGTGAATAAACCGACCAGCCCGGATCGGGCACCAGGGTGCCGCCAGCGTCATCGCCATGCTCCACGCTTGAAGGATCCACGGTGAACTGTCCCTGGCCACTGACCGAGTCGATGGTCACGGTGTAGGTCTTGAGGTTGAACTCGGCGGTGATGGTCACATCCTGCTCGAGATCGAAGGTACAGATCGGATCGTTTGTGCAACCGGCGCCCGAAAAACCGATGAAGTCCGAATTCGGTGCAGCAGCCGAGGTGAGCTCCACTGACGCACCCCATTCAAACAGGACGTCACAGTCACCGGGGCAATCGACCAAGCCCCCATTGTCGATGACGGTGCCGTTACCGTTGCCGACCAGCTCGATTTCCACCAGGCCACGGGTCTGGTATGCAGCAATGGAATTGGATGACTGCCCCCCGGCCGACCCAAACTGTCCACCAACAAATACCAGACGATCGCCGTAACCGGTCAGTGCACGTCCCCAGGATGGCCCGAGTCCGCTGCCCAGCGTGTGCCACTGATCGCCGTCCCATCGCGCAATGCGGTTGGTAGTTACCGGATCGACGTCGCCGAAGGTCTCGAAGATGCCGGCAATGTAGACACTGCCGTCGAATACGGTCATGGCCCGGACGGAGGCATCGACGCCCTGCCCGCTCATGTCGGCCAGGGCATGCCAATCGCTACCGTCCCAGCGCGCCACTCGACTGGCATTAATCGGATTGCCCGTATTGGCCTGCAGGAAATCCCCGCCAACATAAACATCGCCGTCGAGCACCCCGATTGCCCGCACGGTGCCGGCACCGACACCGCCGTCGCCAGGCAGCCCGAACCAGTTGCCTGCTTCCCAGTAGGCCACGCCGTTGACCTCGATCGGATCACCAACATTGGCTTCCGAAAAGGTACCCCCCACGTATAGGCGGGAATCCTCCGCAACCAATGCCCAGACCAGGCTGCTTACCCCCTGCCCGTCGGCTGATTCCAGGGCCGACCAATTGCTGCCGTCCCAGCGGGCAACATGGCTGGCGGGCAGGCTGTTGCTTCCGTTATTGGCGTTCTGAAACTCACCGCCAACGTAAAGCGCACCATCCATGACCGCCATTGCCAGCACACGATCATCGACCCCGTTGCCGTTGTTGCCGACTGGTGTCCACTGGCTCGAGTCGGGATCCCAGCGAGCCACTCGGCTGGCAATACCGCCGCCATTGATCTGGGTAAACATGCCACCGGCGTAAAGGGCGCCGTCGTACCAGGTCAATGCATTGACCCGATCGTTGAGACCGTTGCCCAGCGCCGTCCAGGTGTCACTGTCAACGTGGTAGGCCGCGACGTTCTGGACGGCAACCCCTCCGCAATTGGTCAAGTCACCACCAACGAAGACGATATCGTCCGGCCCTGCCGTCATACCATAGATCGTTCCGCCGCAGCCTTCCGTTGAGGGAAACAGCGGCCCCCAACGAAGATCCTCGACCGCATGGAGCGGAACCCAGCCCAACAACAACACGCTCAACAGCGCCCATTGGCCGGCGACATTCGTCCGACACGTTCCATGCAACATCAGTTTTCTCCCTCTTTGACGCGACCCGGCTACCGCTGCTTTCTCCCTCGCAGGCGGCTACCGATCATTGGTGTCGAATTCGGCCAGAGTCTACAACGTATGGCGCACCGGCACCATCATTCAACTCGTTGCCCGCCGAACGGTTGACTCAGCCCAGGCCGGCCAGCTTGCCCATGAAACGACGGTAATACCTGAGCTCGTCGATGGAATCCCTGATATCCTCGAGCGCCTGATGCGTGGATTCCTTGGTAAAGCCGTCGGCAATCTCGGGCGCCCAGCGCCGGGCCAGTTCCTTGACGGTGCTGACATCGAGATTGCGATAATGGAAGAAGCCCTCGAGTTCGGGCATCAACCGGGCCATGAAGCGTCGATCCTGGCAAATCGAGTTGCCACACATCGGCGAGCTTCCGGCCGGCACATGTTCGGCCAGGAAGGCGAGCGTGCGCAATTCCGCTTCCCGGGTATCGATCCCGCTTTCCAGGCAGCGGCGCACCAGCCCGGAATCGGTATGGGTACGGGTATTCCACTCGTCCATGCCGTCGAGCGCTGCCGGAGGCGTCGCAATAGCTATCTCCGGTCCGGTAGCAATCTCCTGGAGTTGCGCGTCAGTGACGATGGTGGCGATTTCAATGATGCTGTCGCTGGCCGGATCCAGGCCCGTCATCTCAAGATCGATCCAGACGAGATTGTTTTCATTCATGATGGATGCTGCCGGGTAACCAAAAGATCGTGACTATACCAGTGTCAAGCGTGGAATCCATCAGCGAACAGCTCCTGGTCGTAAAGGCGTCTTCAAACCGTGGCGTGGCCGCACATCGCGACGGCACACTGATCGAATTTCCCTTCCGTCGCCGCAGCGGCCGTCCACTGCCCGGAGATC
>SKXY01000152.1 GCA_007128175.1 Wenzhouxiangella sp.
AAAGGCGACAGCTTTGACGTTGATCACTTTTCCTCGTCAGGATCAGCCGGTGAGGAGACTGCCGTTTCCGGTTCCGGGGCGCCCTGCACGGCTTGTTCGGGCGTATCGACTACCGAACCGCGACCTTCGAGCATGCCGCTGCTGACAAACCGCTCGATTCGGGCAAACACCTCGGCCCGACCGAAGGGCTTTTTCATGAAGTCATCAGCACCGATCTTTTTCAGGTAGAACTGCTCGACCGCCTGTGGGTTGCCACTGATCATGATGATGGGCACTTCGTTCGTCTGAGGCAGGCGCCGGAACTTGCGCAGGGCGGTAAATCCGCTCATGCCGGGCAACACGATGTCGAGGAAGATCAGTTCCGGTGGAGACTCTACAACCAGTTCCAGAGCCGACTCGGCATCCTCGGTCGTGAAGGTCTCGTAACCATTCTGCCGAAGCATGTGGCTGAGTGCGGCGCTGATGGTGCGAGAGTCGTCGATCACCAGTACGCGCGTGCCTCGACGAGCATGCACACGTTTCCTGGTGCGCCGGTCATCCGGCTGACTCATTCCCAGCAGACGGCGAAAGCGGTCAAGCTGGCCCATTTGGTTCCCTCCCGGTCAATCTCCCGTTCATCACGGGATTATCCGGCAAGCGGGCCGGCAACGCAAAAGGGATTGCAGATTCAATCGAAACTGATTGAGAGGTCACGCACGTCAATGCCGTGCGTACCGTCTGGCAGCACTTCGTCGATTCGCAGCTGCAGACTCCCCTTGCCGGCCGCCTCGCTTGCCAGGTCCAGCGTCTCACCCAGTCGATGCCCCCCTCCCGGGGCTCGAGCACCCGAACCAGCGGCAACAGGCCACGGCCATCCTTGCCTCGAAGCACGACGGCCAGCCGATTGTCGGTCAGGCGAACCAGAGTGCCCGGCGTCACCCATCCCATGAACTGGGTAAACGCCTCCACCATCATGCCGTCGAACTGGTGGTCACGCTCCTTCCAGAGAATTCCCAGCGCCTCGTGGTGAGAGCGGGCGGGATCGTAGACGCGATGTGAAGTGATGGCATCGTAGGCATCCACAATCGCGACCAGACGGGCCAGCTGTGGAATGCTTTCACCCGGCAGTCCGTGGGGATAGCCGCTGCCGTCGGGGCGCTCGTGGTGGTAGAGCACCGCCTCCGAAACCGTCTCGGGCATGGTGCCATCCTCGCTCAACATCTTGTAGCCAAGCTCGGTGTGACGCTGAATCTCCAGGAATTCCTCCTTGGTCAGTTGACCTTCCTTGTGGAGAATGGCCTGATCGACCAGGGTCTTGCCCAGATCGTGCAGCAACCCGGCAAGCCCGGCATGTTCCACGCGCCGCCGCCCCCAGTTCAGCGCGTGCGCCAGGCCGATCGCCAGGATGGAGACATTGATGCAGTGCTGGGCCGTGTAGTTGTCGCGTTCCTTGATACGAGTCAGCCACAGGAGGGCTGCCAGGTTGTGCTCGAGCACATCGGCCAGTTCGTGCACCACTTCCTTGGCCGTGGACACCTCGATGCGCCCGCGCTGACGGAACTGTTCGGCAAGTTCGCGGGCCTGCCGGTCGAGCGAGTCATAGATCCTCAGCGCCTGGTCAAGCGTCTCGCGGGTTACCCGACCCGGCACGACCGTCCTACCCCTGGGCTTGTGGGTGAACTCGGAGGGCCGCGGAACCTTCATGGGAGTCAGGGGGGCTCCGGCTGCTGGTCCTCGCACATGCGAAATCACCACCCAGGCGCAGTTTTCCACCATCCAGGCTTTCTTCTCCTGGCTATCGATCAGAACGCCCTGAAGCGGAAAGTGGGTTTCGCTCCATGGGCGGTCCAGGCGGGTTACAAAGTGGCCGATTTGCAGTTGAGTCGGATCAATCCGGCTCTCGAACATCCAACGAGGTTCTTCACCGAACATGCTGCCACCCCTTTGGCATACCGACGGAAACCTATCATAACGCCAGCCAAATCGTGAAGTCCAGCACGCGCCTCCGCGTCAATCGAGAACAGCCACCAGCAGAGCCTTGACGTTGACGCCGTGGGCGCCATCGGGCAGCACTTCCTCAATATGAATCAGGTGATTGCCCTCGCTGTCCTTGAGCGAAGCAAGGTCCATTCGCTCGCTGGCACGATATCCGGCGCCGCCGTGCTCGAGACGACGAACAATGGGATAGAAACCGTGAACGATATTCGTTTCCTCGACCACGGCCAGGTCACCATTGGACAATCGCACCAGGGTGCCCGGCGCCACCCAACCCATGAACTGAATGAAGGTTTCGACCATTGCGCGATCGAACTTGTGGTCGCGTCCGCGCCAGAGAATACCAAGGGCATCATGGTGAGAACGGGCTGCCCGATAACTGCGCTCGGAAGTCACCGCATCGTAGACGTCCACGATCGCCACGAGCCTCGATATCGGATGTACATCGGTTGCACCCTTGCCGTAGGGATAGCCCTTGCCGTCACAGCGCTCATGATGCTCCAGGGCTGCGAGGGCCACAACCGGGTCAACTTCGTCACGTTGGGAAAGAAGATCGTAGCCGCGGGTGGTATGCGTCTTGATCTGGCGATACTCCTCCTCGGTGAGCAGGTCGGGCTTCTGGAGAATCTCCTGATCGATTTCGACGTTGCCGACATCGTGCAGCAGCGCCGCCATGCCCGACAGCTCGATCTGGTCGGGAGACCACTCAAGCGCATGTGCCAGGCCAAGCGCCAGAATGGCGGAGTTGATGGAATGCTGGGCCGTGTAGTCATCACGATCCTTGATCCGGGTCAGCCAGACCATGGCTGCCAGGTTCTGCTGGAGATAGCCGGCCAGTTCCGCCACCACCCGCTCGGCGGTCTTGATCTCGAGCGTCCCCTGCTTGGCAAAACCGCGAATCAGGTGCCGCGCCTGATGATCCAGAAGACCATACGCTCGCAATGCAACGCCTACGCTGTCCTTGTCCAGCCTCCGGCCGCGCAACGCATTGACCGGATGATCCGGGTCAGTATTGGCAGGCGCCGGCACATCCTTCTTCGCTGCGGGCTCGCGCACGGGACGCCGCTGCCGCGGCGGCACGTTGGAACGCTCGAAGTCGATGACCACCCATTCGCAGTGCTCCACGAACCATGAAAGGGTTTCCTCTGAATCGATGAGCACTCCCTGCAACGGAAACGGTGAATCAATCCATGGAATATCCAGCCTCAGAACGTAGTTGCCCACTTCCAGGTCGGAAGGGTGGACAATCATCTCGCGCTGCCACATGGAGTCCGGCGGGTTTCCCTTGCTTGAAGTCATCGGCCTGAATCAGCTAATCCCAAGGGCATTATGCCAGCATTGGCGGCGACAGCGACACTCGGGACCAGTGAACCGCTCCCGAGTGTCGCTGTCAATGAACCGGGTCCCCGCCCAGACGGGGCATCCACCACACTTTCGAAAAAGCAACGAAAAGGTCAAGCATGAGAATACTGAGTGCCTGCGCCACCGGCGCCTTCGCATTACTGGTCGGCATCAACACGGTAGCTGCCGACGATCCTGTCGCCGCCACCGACGATGCCAGCCCGACACTGGGCAGCTGGGGCATCGAAACAGATCACGTCAGCTCAACCGTCGTTCCGGGGAATGACTTCTTCACCTGGGTCAACGAGGGCTGGCTCGAGTCGACTGAAATCCCCGATGGTTTCTCACGCTTCGGCGCATTCTCGGAACTTCAGCTGCTGTCGGAGGAACGGGTCGAAAACATCATCCTCGAGGCGCAGATGAACGGGGAGGAGCCCGGTTCGACGGAACAGCAGATTGGTGACCTCTTCGTCAGTTACATGAACACCGAACGCCTGGACGAGCTGGGCCTGGACCCGATCCGGCCCACCCTTGACGAACTGCTGGCCATCGACAGCCATGAACAGGCTGCCCGCTGGATGGGCGCCCAGGGCACCGGCTCGCTGGCCGCCGTTTACGTCACCCTGGACATGGGCAATCCGCAGCGCTATGTCACGCATGTTCGCCAGGCCGGCCTGGGCCTGCCCGACCGCGACTACTACCTGCGCGACGAAGACCCCTTCCCCGGCCATCGCGAGGCCTACCGCGACTACATCGTCGCCACCTTCAAGCGAGCCGGCATCGACGAGGCCGAAGCGCGTGCCGATGCCATCATCGCCCTGGAAACGAAAATCGCCGAGAACCACTGGACGCGAGTGGAGCAACGCGACCGCCAGGCGAACTACAAGCTGATCGAGCGAAACGAGCTCGATGAACTGGCCCCCGGTTTCCCCTGGGAGGCCCTGCTCGATGCGCGCGGTCTCGGCGACATTGAAGAGCTGGTAGTGGCCACCAGCGGCGCAGTCACCGCCAACGCCGGCATTTTCGCCGACACACCAGCCGACACCTGGGCCAGCTGGCATGCCTTCCACTGGATCAACAACCATGCCCCCCTGCTCTCCCAGGAGTTCGAACGGGCCCACTTCGAACTTTTCGACCGCCGTCTCGGCGGTGTCGATGAACAACGGCCGCGCGATCGCCGTGCCATCAACACCGTGAGCAGCCGACTGGGCGAACTGGTCGGGCAGGTCTATGTGCAGGAACACTTTCCACCCGCGTACCGCGAACAGATGCTCGAACTGGTCGAGTACCTGAGACGTGCCT
>SKXY01000022.1 GCA_007128175.1 Wenzhouxiangella sp.
CGAGCAGCACCGAGATCACGTTGAGGCGGAATGCCAGCCCCTGCCAGGCATCCGGCAGGAGGTGGACGGCGGCCAGCCCGGAGTCGAGCAGCATCATCATCGTCACCGCACTCATCGCCAGTACGTAGAAGAGGTGGCCTCGCTGGCGCAGGTTCAGGTAGAGGACGAAGTTGTGAAAGATCAGCGCCAGCAGGATGCCGAAATACAGGCCATAGGCCAGGTAGTTCATGGCATGACGATCGGTGAATCCGGTCTGGTCCTGGACCGAGAGTTGCAGCGGGTTGAGGCTGTTCTGCACGGTCTTGACGCGCAAGAGCAGTTCACTTTGTCCGCCAGGCGGGACATGGAATTCGAAGATGTACTGGCGCCCGACCCGCAGTCCTTCGTCGTCGTGTTGTACCCCTGAACGCACGGCTTGATGACCGCCGTCGGGCTGCGGTAGCCACACGTCGAGTACCTGGAAGAAACGCTGCGAGACTTTAAGTACATAGTGTCCGTCGGACCCCGCAGGCGCGTTGAAGCGCAGTTTCAGCCAGGTCAATGGTGCGGTTTCGTCGAGCGAGGGATCGAAGGCGGCGAATCCGGCATCGCCCTGCAGCAGGGACCCGGCCTCGAGCCGCTCCTCGGGGTCGGTGCGGACCAGTGCCCGCTGCTTGATCTCGCCGACAGTACCGCTGGACGGAAGCACGATGACCTCGGTTTCCGTCGCGTTGGCCGAAACGGAAAGCAGCAGGCTGAACAGCGCCAGTCGAACCCACGACCACAGGTGCGCCGGCGCCGGTCGGGTGAAGGCGGGATGTGTGCGGGAACCCCTCGACAAAATGAACAATCCGTACTTGACGGTGACCCGCTTAAACCTAGCAGCCGGACCGGCACATGTCTACCGGTTGTGGCCGACCGCACAAAAAAGCCCGCCATTTGGCGGGCTTGTGCACGGTCACTGGCTGTTTCGCGTTTTACGGAGTGATGACTGCGTCGATCACGTGGATGATGCCGTTGCTGGCTTCGATGTCGGTGGTCACGACGGTGGCGCCGTCGATACGCACACTGCCGTTGTAGGTGGAGATCTCAATGCGTGAACCCTGCAGGGTTTCGGCGCTGTCAAGTTCGACCACGTCGGCTGCCTTCACCTTGCCGCTGACGACATGGTAGGTGAGCACGGCGGTGAGGGCTTCAGTGTCGGCGAGCAGCGCGTTGAGCTGGTCTTCGGGGATGGCGCTGAAGGCCTCGTCGGTGGGTGCGAAAACGGTGAACGGACCGTCGCCCGACAGAGCGTCAGTCAGGCCGGCCGCCTCGATGGCGGTCAACAGCGTGCCGAACTGGCCGGCGTCGCGCGCCGTCTCGATGATGGTCTTGCCGTTGCCGCGATCCTTGCCGTAACCGCCGTGATCGTGGGCCAGGGCCGGGGCGATCAACAGGGCGGCCGACAGTGCGATGATCAGGTTGCGAATTTTCATGATGTGCTCCATGGTTGATGGAAATCCCGTATCGGGGGGAAGCGCATCATGGCAGGTCGTTATCGACGCTCGATCAATAACTTATGAAGGCCATGTCGGTTTTGTGTGCGGATAGTGTGAAACCGGGGGGCGCCGTTCTCAGTGGGCGCCCGTTCTGACCGTGCTTGTATCGCTATGGGGAAGAAGTCGTTCCGGTCGCTGTGCGCCCCCGCCGAGGCTCCAGGCGCGGTAGCCCATGCGGCGCATGCGTTCGGCCAGGAAGGCGCTTTTCAACCCGAATTCGCACACCAGCAGGTAGGGGCGGTCGGCGGGCAGGTTGCCGGCGAATTCCATGGCACGGTCGAAATCGAGGTGAATGGCGCCGGGCCAGGAGCCTTCGAGGAAATCGGCCTCGCGGCGCAGGTCGATCACCGCAGCGCCGTCGGGCACATGGTCCAGCTCGACGGATTCCTCGGGTTCGACGGGTGTGAAAACTTCGCGCTCGATGATTCGACGTTCACCGGCCAGCATCCGGGCCAGTTCGCTCCCTACCCGCGCTTCCTGGCGATCCAAGCGGCCCGGGCGGCAGCTGGTGACCGGTTTGCCGCCGTCCAGGGCACAGAATTCTGCGCTGCGGGCACAGGTTTCGAAGGTGCCGATTCGCCTTGCCGCGGCCACGATCTCCTCCTTGTTGAGACCCGCCAGTGGCCTGAGCACGGGGGTGCGGGTATGGGCGGTGATCGAGCGCAGGTTCGACAGGGTCTGCGAAGAGACCTGGCCGATGACCTCGCCGGTGACCAGCGCCTCGGCCCGGATCTCGCCGGCGATGCGGTCGGCGGCATGCATCATCATGCGCTTGAGCAGCACTTGCCAGTAGCTGCCGTGCACCTGCTGGCGCATGCGCGCCACCACCGGGCGAAAATCGACTACGTGCAGCCGCGAACGAGAACCGGCCATCCAGCGGCCGTCGAGGATTTCGAGTACCTCGCGCACCGAACGCTCCTGCGGCCAGCCGGCCAGACTGAAAAGCACGAAATCCAGATCCATGCCGCGCAACATCATGCGCCAGGCGGCGACGGCCGAGTCGAAACCGCCCGAGATCAGGGCCAGCCCGCGACCGGCCGTGCCCAGCGGCAGACCGCCAAAGGTCGGCAGCGGGTTGTCGAACAGCAGCATGGCGTCGGGCCGGATCTCGACGTGAACCCGGATTTCGGGGTCGTTCAGGTCGACCTGTCCGCCGCAGTCGACCAGTGCCTGGCCCAGCGCGCAGGCCAGTTCGGTGCTTCCCGGGGATCCCGGGCGGCGCTTGCCGACTCGGCGGGGGCGCACCGCAAAATGCCGTTGCGGCACGCGGTCACCGTACAGGGCGACGCCCATGTCCACCAGGTCGTCGAGTCCCTGGCCGGGCACCTTGTAAGCGGTGCGCACGGATTGAATGCCGAACACCCGGCGCACCACTTCGGGCGTCGTCGGGCCGGCCTTCTCGATGTCGATGCGGTCGCGGCGATCGACGATGCGTCCGCCAAGCTGGTGGCGGTCCAGCGCCTCGCGCAGGTTGGCGCGCAAACGACGGTGAAAGTTGCGGCGAGTGCTGGATGACTTGGTTGATACCTCGCCCGAAACGCTCAGCGAGTAGACGGGTGATTGTTGCTGGTCCATCAGGAAAGGCCCCGAGTCCGAGGCCGGGCTTGAGACAGCCGCCCAACCTAGATCGAATGCCGGGGACAGTCAAGACGAAGCCGACACGAGTTGCAACCGCCTTCCACAATCGTCCGGCGCTCGGGTATATTTGATATATCTGAAAAAAGAGGGGATCCCATGATCCAGTCAAGAACGTTTCTGATGGCCTGCCTATGGCTTGCGAGCCTGCCGGTGCTGGCCCAGCATGGACTCGAAGAGCTGCCGGACGAACTGGCGACCACTTACGAGACGCTGGCGGCTGAAGTCCAGGATGATGCCGAGGCGCTGGAGCGTGTCATCGAGGCGGGACGTGAGCGGGCAGTTTTCTGCAACACCTGTCATGGTCCGGATGGCAGTGCCCAGCGTCCGAACTATCCGTCGCTGGCCGCTCAGAATCCCGTCTACCTGCTCGATCAGATCGAACAGTTCGCTGACGGCAGCCGCGAGAAACTGGTCATGAACGTACTCGCCGAGACGTTTTCGGTCGAGGAAAAGGTCACCCTGGCGCTCTACTACGCCCACATGGAACTGGAGCCGACCGAATTCGACGAGGATCTGGCCCGGCGTGGCGCGCAGGTCTACCAGCTTCGCTGCGCCCAGTGCCACGGTGCCGGTGGACTCGGCGAGGTCGGGTATGCGCGTATTGCCGGCCAGCAGCCGGAATATATCGCCGAGGTATTGCGTGAGTATCGCAGTGGCGACAGCCCGCGTCGCCTGAGCGTCATGTACGGCGTGTCTTCCGGCCTCAACGAAAACGACATCGAGGCCGTTGCTCATTACGCCGCCAGCCTGCAGCGTCAGTAAACGATTCGGTCGGCCGCCGGCGGTTGACGGCGCTCGGGCAATTGAGCAAACTCCGATGGAGTTTTTCCCGAGGTAACCACCCCATGAAGCACATCATCGCCGTCATTGTCCTGGCCCTGGTGGCCGCCCTGCTTTCGGCCGCGGCCATGGCGCAGTTGTCGACCGACGACCAGATCAAGTTCCGCCAGTCAGGCTACACCTTCATGTCCTGGAACATGGGGCGCATCAAGGCCCAGGTGGTCGATGGCGACGTGCCTTACGATCCGGGCCAGGTGCAGGCCGCCGCCGACGTGATTGCCGCCATCGCCAACTCCGGCATGAGCGCGCTCTACGGTCCCGGCACCGACGAGGGCACCGGCTGGAAGCCGACCCGCCTGAAATCCGAGTTCTTCGACGAACTCGACAAGGTCGGCGAAATTGCCGGTCGTTTCATCGAGGAAGCCAACGGGCTCCAGGAAGTGGCGGCAACAGAGGACAAGGACGCCATTGCCCGCCAGTTCAACAACCTGGCCCGGGCCTGCGGCAGCTGCCACGATAACTACCGCGCTTCCGAGTAAAAGTTACCAGCCCAGATCCGGGGTGGGTTCCGGCGGCGGTGGCAGCAAGCCGCCGCTGGCGACCCAGACGGCCGTAGCGGTGATGGCCAGCGCGACGAGCAACGCGATCCAGCCGCCGCCGCG
>SKXY01000303.1 GCA_007128175.1 Wenzhouxiangella sp.
AGGTTTCAGGGGTCAGGTTTCAGGGTTCAGGTAAGACATCGGCTTCGGTCGGCGTGGGGTTTGTCGTTTTGTCGTTTTGTCGTTTGTGGTACAGCTGTGCGAACCTCCGGCTCGCTGGCCCGGGGCGACAGGTTGTACTTCGAAACGACAAAAAGACTAAACGACAAAACGACAGGAGCCCTCATCGAAGCCGGTGTTTTACCTGAAACCTGAAACCTGAAACCTGAACCCTGAACCCTGACCCCTAGTCCCTAAACAAACGCGCTGACGCAGAGGCTGATCAATCCGCCGGAGAAGATGCCGAGGCCGAGGACCGCGACGCCGTTGATGGTGAGGACGGCGCGGAAGTCTACCGGAGCGGGGACCCGGTCGGTGTGCTCGGGTTCGTCGAAGTACATCAACTTGACCACACGGAGATAGTAGAAGGCGCCGATGACCGCGGTGACCACGGCCAGCACGGCCAGGCCGGTGAAGCCGGCCGAAAGTGCTGCGGCAATGACCTGCCACTTGGCGAAGAAGCCGACGAATACCGGAATGCCCGCCAGTGAAAACAGCATCATCATCATCAGAAAGGCATGCCAGGGGTTGCGTTTGGCCAGCCCCTTGAAGTCGTCGAGTTGGTCGGCCTCGACACCGTTGTTCGACAGCAGGATGATGACGGCAAACGCACCGGCCGACATGATGGCGTAGACGATGGCATAGAACATCGCCGCGGCGTAGCCTTCGGGTGTGCCGGCAAGAATACCCAGCAGCATGAAACCCATGTGGGCAATGGTGGAGTAGGCCAGCATGCGCTTGATGTTGGTCTGGGCGAGGGCGACCACGTTGCCGATGATCAGCGACAGCGCAGCCAACACCACCAGCATGGTCTGCCAGTCGCCGTGCAGGCTGATCAGGCCATTGTCGAGCAGGCGGATGGCCAACGCCAGGCCGGCCAGCTTGGGCACCGAGGAGATAAACAGCGTGATCGCCAGCGGCGCGCCGTGGTAGACGTCGGGCACCCACATGTGAAACGGCACCGCACCCAGCTTGAAGGCCACACCGATAACGACGAATACCAGGCCGAAGGTCAGCAACATGTCGTCACCCACCCCGGCAGCCAGCGCGCGGCTGATCTCGTCGAGCTGCAGCGAGGCCGTGGCACCGAAGATCAGGCTCATGCCGTAGAGCAGCATACCCGATGCCAGAGAACCGAGAATAAAGTACTTCATCGCTGCTTCCGATCCAGGCAGCGAATCGCGGTTAAGCGCGATCAGGGCATAGGTCGATAGCGCCAGCAACTCCAGGCCCAGGTAAAGGGTCACCATGCTCGAGGCCGAGATCATCACCATCACGCCGATCAGGGCAAACAGGCTGAGCGTGTAGAACTCGCCCTTGAACAGGCCGAACATGCGCAGGTAATGCTTGGCGTAGACGAACACACCGGCCAGGATGATGTAACTGAACACCTTGAGCACATCGCCAAAGCGATCGCGCACGAAGGTATCGGCAAAGGCATGCATCACTTCGCCCGGTGCCATCATCAGGCGCCCGGTCAGGATGGCGGCAAAGATCAACGTGCCTACCGCCAGCGTGTGCGTCAGCCCGCGACGTTCGTCGGAAATGAACAGATCGGCCAGCAAAATGACGCAGGCCATCGTCAGCACGAAAATCTCGGGTAGCGCCAGTTGCAGTTCAGCTAAGGTCATTTGAAAAAATCCAGTTCACCACAGAGACACAGAGTTCACAGAGAAAAACTACTAAAGCACTCTGCGTTCAATGCCACGCTTCAACACGGGCACGTTGAAATTGTTCAATAATACAACCGACCACTTCCCGAGCTTCATATAGGTCAGCAGTTGCGCATCGTGAATCGGCTGCAGCTGCTCTACTGACTTTATTTCAACCACGACACGCTCCTCGACCAGAAGATCCAGACGATAACCACAGTCCAACCGACGTCCCTTGTGCTCGATCGGCAAAGGGACCTGCCGGCGGTGTGAAACACCCCGGCTTGTCAGTTCCGAGCTTATGCATTCCTCGTACGCCGACTCAAGCAATCCCGGGCCAATTGCTCGATGAACCTCGATGGCGGCGCCGATGATTTCACTCGTGAACTCGTTTTCGAGGACTCTCTCCATCAAGAAAAATTCTTTCCTCTGTGAACGCTGTGTCTCCGTGGTGCACACTAGTTAATTTTCGATTGCATGATGTGCTCGACCAGGTTGGTAACCGAGGCTTCCATCATTTCGATCAACGGATACGGCCAGACGCCCACGCCGATGACCATCACGGCCAGGACAATCATGACCAGCCACTCACGCCGGCCCAGATCCTTGAGTGCACCGACATCCGGGTTGGCCACTTCACCGTAGAACACACGCTTGACCAGCCACAGGCTGTAAGCCGCGCCCAGGATCAGCGTGGTGCCGGCAACAAAGGCGAACCAGAAGTTGGCATGGAAGGCGGCCAGGATGACCATGAACTCACCGACAAAGCCCGACGTCCCCGGCAATCCGGAGTTGGCCATGAAAAACAGCACCGCGAACATCGCGAACCACGGCATGGTGTTGGCCACACCACCGTAGGCGGTGATCTCGCGGCTGTGCATGCGGTCATAAAGCACGCCCACGGCCAGGAACATGGCGCCTGAGATAAAACCGTGCGAAATCATCTGCACCATCGCCCCGGTAATGCCCAGGCCGGACCCGGTGGTCTCACCGGTATTGCGAGCGATGGCGAAGGCCAGGAACAGCCCCAGCGTGACGAAACCCATGTGGGAGATCGAGCTGTAGGCAATGAGCTTTTTCATGTCGCTCTGGGCCAGCGCCACGAAGCCGATATAGGCAATCGCCACCAGCGACAGTCCGATGACCAGCCAGTCCAGCGCGGCAGCGGCATCGGGCGTGATCGGCAGCGAGAAACGGACCAATCCATACCCGCCGATCTTGAGCATGACTGCGGCCAGCACCACCGATCCGCCGGTAGGCGCCTCGACGTGGGCGTCGGGCAGCCAGGTATGCACCGGCCACATCGGCACCTTGACGGCAAATGCGATCAGGAATGCCAAAAAGATCCAGATCTGCGCAGTCAGCGCGATCGGAAAATCATGCAGTTCGAGTATCGCAAACGTGCCCGACTGCAGATACAGCCAGATCAGCGCGATCAGCATGAACACCGAGCCGAAGAAGGTGAACAGGAAGAACTTGACGGTGGCGTAAATGCGGTTCGGCCCGCCCCAGATACCGATGATCAGGAACATCGGCACCAGCATGGCTTCGAAGAAGACATAGAACAGCAGTGCGTCGAGCGCGGAGAACACGCCCACCATCAAGCCCTGCAGGACCAGGAAGGCAGCGAGGTACAGGTGGGGCTGATTCTCGATTCTCCACCCGGCGATGATGATCAGCACGCCGATGAGCGTGGTCAGCAGAATCAGCGGCAGCGACAGGCCGTCAACTCCAAGGTGATAGTTGACATCGAATGCGCCAATCCACTCAGTCGTTTCCTGGAACTGCATGGCCGAGGTGGTGACATCGAAGCCGGCATAGAGCACCAGCGACAACACGAAACTGACCAATGCGGCGATCAGCGCTATTGGTCGTACCAGCTTGGGCATGCGTACGCCCAACGCGGCGACCACGAACGCCGCAACGATCGGAATCCAGATCAGCAGACTGAGCAGTGGCCAATCAAGCATTCATTCAGTTCCTTATCGCAGCAGCACGTACGACGCCACGAGCGCCACCAGGGCGACGACCATGACGAAGGCGTAGTGGTAGAGGAAGCCCGACTGCAACTGGCGCAGCGCCGCCGACATGCGTCCGACCATTCGCGCCGAGCCGTTGACCAGCCAACCGTCGATGACGGTTTGGTCACCGCCTCTCGACAGGCCGTCGGCCACCTTCAGTCCGGCGCCGGTGAGCACCTTCTGGTAGAGCTCGTCGAACCAGTACTTGCGATCGAGCACAGTCCACAAGGGCATGACGCGTGAGCGAATCTTTTCGGCCAGTTGCGGGTTGAACAGATAGACATACGTGGCAATGGCCACGCCCAGCATGGCCAGCCAGAACACCGGGGTGACGAAGCCGTGCAGGCCGAAGGCGAACGGCCCGTCGAACTTGTCGGCCAGCATCATGACCACGTCGTTGGCGGCACGAACGGTAATGGCATCGGACAACGCCCCGCCGAACAGCAGCGGCTCGACGGTGAAGTAGCCGATCAGTACCGACGGGATGGCCAGCAGGATCAGCGGAATCGTCACCACCAGCGGCGATTCGTGGGCATGGGCCCTGGTTTCCTCGTCCATGCGCGTCGGGCCATGGAAGGCGAGGTACAGCATGCGGAAGCTGTAGAGTGCAGTCACCACCACGCCGGCATAGACCGCGAAGGTCGCGAAAGCCACGCCCGGGCGTTCGGCCAGCTTGACCGATTCGATGATCAGGTCCTTGGAATAGAAACCGGAAAAGAACGGAAAGCCGATCAGCGCCAGGGAACCGATCCACGCAGTCGCCGCGGTGATCGGCAGGTACTTCGACAGCCCGCCCATTTCGCGCATGTCCTGCTTGTGATGCAGGGCCATGATCACGGAACCGGCCGCCAGGAACAGCAGCGCCTTGAAGAAAGCGTGGGTCATGAGGTGGAAAATGGCCGCGGCGTAGGCGGACGCTCCCAGTGCCACGGTCATGTAACCGAGCTGCGAGAGGGTCGAATAGGCCACTACACGCTTGATGTCGTTCTGAACGATACCGACCAGGCCCATAAACAGCGCCGTCACCGCACCGATGACCAGGATGAAGCTCAGCGCCGCCTCCGAGGCCTCGAAGACCGGGGAGAGACGCGCCACCATGAAAATACCGGCGGTGACCATGGTGGCGGCATGGATCAGCGCCGAGATGGGTGTCGGCCCTTCCATGGAATCGGGCAGCCACACGTGCAGCGGCACCTGCGCCGACTTGCCCATCGCACCGATAAACAGGCAGATGCAGATGAAGGTCATCAGCGACCACTCGGTCGCGCCAAAGATGGAGATGGTCGTCCCCTCGACCTGTTCCACCTGTCCGAACACCTCGCCGTAGTTGAGCGAGCCGAAGTACATCAACACCGCGGCGATGCCGATGAGAAAACCGAAATCACCGACGCGGTTGACCAGGAAGGCCTTGAGGTTGGCCTTCGTGGCCGATTCCTTCCGGAACCAGAAACCGATCAGCAGGTAGGAGACCAGTCCGACCGCCTCCCAGCCGAAGAACAACTGCAGGAAGTTGTTGGCCATCACCAGCATCAGCATGGCGAAGGTGAACAGGTTGATGTAGGCAAAAAAGCGCTGGTAGCCGTCGTCTTCGTGCATGTAACCGATGGTGTAGATATGCACCATCAGTGAAACGAAGGTGACCACCACCATCATCAGGGCGGTCAGGCTGTCGATCAGAAAACCGATCTCGAAGCGGATGCCGTCGGCAATCGCCCAGGTATAGACACTGTAGTCGAGCACCGGCAGGCCGTTGAAGAACACTTCCCAGGCCACGTAAGTCGACAACAGGAACGAACCGGCCACCGCCAGAATGGTGACCCAGTGCGCCCCGGCCCGCCCGACCTGGTGCCGGAACAGTCCCGCGACCAGACAACCGATCAACGGCAGCAGCGGAATCAGCAAAATGACCGTTTCGATTTTCACTGCAATGCTCCGACTTCACGAGTACTTGAAACCGCAGATTTCGCAGATTCACGCAGATTGGAAAGAGCACACAGAAACAACCGCTCTTCCGCGCAATCCGCCAGCTCGCAATCTCTGTCAACCCTCATTTCCATATCGTTTCATTCAGTCTTTTTAATCTGCGCCAGTCTGCGTAATCTGCGGTTCCAAGAAACTCCAGCACGTTCACCCCTTCAAATCGGCGATGTCGTCGACACTGATGGAGCGGCGGTTTCTAAAAAGCACTACCAGAATGGCCAGCCCGATGGCCGCTTCGGCGGCGGCCACGGTCAGGATGAAGAACACGAACACCTGCCCGTCCATGACGTCGAGAAAACGTGAGAAGGCGACGAAATTCATGTTGACTGCCAGAAGCATCAACTCGATGCACATCAGCAGAATGAGCACGTTTTTGCGGTTTATGAAGATACCGGCAACGCTGATGGCGAACAGCACGGCACCCAGGGTGAGGAAATGAGCCAGCGTCAGCATCTCAGCGCTCCTCCCCTTCCGACTTCATCTTGACCAGTCGTACTCGGTCCTCGCGCCGAACCTTTACCTGGCGACTCGGGTCCTGGTGCTTCGTTTCCGGACGCTTGCGGTGGGTCAGCAAAATTGCGGCAATGATCGCCACCAGTAACAGAACTGCGGCGATTTCAAAGGCGTAGAGGTAATCAGTGTAAAGCAACTCGCCCAGCTCACGAGTATGGCTGTACCCTTCCTCCTTCGGCTCGGGCATGGGCACGGTTTCCATCCCGCGCGTCCAGATCACCAGAAACATCTGGACCGCCATGGCAAAAGCGACCAGCACCCCGGCAGGCAGGTAACGGGTAAAACCTTCACTGCCCGGACTGACGTTGACATCCAGCATCATGACCACGAACAAAAACAGCACCATCACCGCGCCGACGTAGACAAGCACCAGGACGATGGCGAGGAACTCGGCGTGCAGCAGGATCCACAGGCAGGCGGCCGAGAAGAACGCAAGCACAAGAAACAGCACGGCATACACCGGGTTGCCCACGGTCACCACGCTCAGTGCCGAGGCAATCAGTACCAGGCTGAACAGGTAGAAGACGATTTCGATGATGGGCATGATCTGGATCCGGCTTATCGGTATTGGGCATCGCGCTCGCGATTGGCGGCGATGCTGTCTTCGAATCGATCGCCGATGGCAAGCAACTGCTGCTTGGTCACGTCCTTCTGGACCTTTTCTTCCATGTGATACTCGCTGATATCGGTCAGCACGATGGAATCGACCGGGCAGGACTCCTCGCAGAAGCCGCAGTAGATGCACTTGAACAGGTCGATGTCGTAACGCGTGGTCCGGCGCGTTCCGTCCTCGCGCTGGTGCGACTCGATGGTAATGGCCAGTGCCGGGCAGACCGCTTCGCACAGTTTGCAGGCGATACAGCGTTCCTCTCCGTTGGGGTAGCGACGGAGCGCATGAAGCCCCCGAAACCGTGGCGACTTCGGGGTCTTCTCTTCCGGGTAGTTGAGTGTCGGTTTGGGCGCACGCCCGAAGCGCCAGGTCACGGCCATGCCGCGAAACAGTTCCAGCAGCATCAGCGATTTGAGGTAGCGGACGACGGCATTCATGGCATCAACTCCCGTACCAGCCCAGCACCCGGAACACCCCGGCAACCATGATCCAGACAATGGTGATGGGGATGAACACCTTCCATCCCAGGCGCATGATCTGATCGTAACGGTAACGCGGGAAGGTGGCGCGGAACCACAGGTAAAGGAAACAGAACACCGCGGTCTTGAGCAGGAACCAGTGGATGCCGCCGGCGCCGAGGAAAGTGTCGCCGATCACCGGAATGCCCTGGAAGGGGCTCAGCCAGCCGCCCAGAAACAGCAATGCGGCCAGCGCCGAAATCAGGATCATGTTGGCGTACTCGGCCAGGAAGAAGACCGCAAAGGCCGAACCGGAGTACTCGGTATGGAAACCGGCGACGATCTCCGACTCGCCCTCGGCGACATCGAACGGCGCACGGTTGGTCTCGGCCACACCGGAGATGAAGTAAATCACGAACAGCGGCAGCAACGGCAGCCAGAACCAGCTCCAGATGCCGCCGGACTGGGCGTTCACGATACCGGTGAGGTTGAGCGTGCCAGCCAGCACGACGACGCCGACCAGGGCAAAGCCCATGGCGATCTCGTAGCTGACCGTCTGTGCCGCGGCGCGCAAGCCCCCGAGCAAGGCGTATTTGGAGTTCGAGGCCCAGCCGCCGACGAGAATACCGTAGACCCCCATGGAAGTCAGCGCCAGCACGAACAGCAGGCCGGCATCGATATCGGCCAGCACCAGCCAGTCGTCAAACGGAATCACCGCCCACGCGGTCAGGGCCGGCGCCAGCGCCAGCACCGGTGCCAGCAGGAACAGGAACCGGTTGGCATTGGTCGGGATGATGATTTCCTTGAACAGCATCTTGAACACGTCGGCAAACGGCTGCAGCAGCCCCAGCGGACCGACCCGGTTGGGGCCGCGACGTGAGTGCATGTAACCGAGCACCTTGCGTTCGAAGTAGGTGAAGTAGGCCACCCCGATCGTGACCGGCAGCACGATCATCATGATCTTGGCCCACGTCCACGCCAGTATGGAGAGCTGCTCCATCATCGGCAGGCCTCCAGGCGAAGCTCGCCGCTGCTCGCGCCCAACTCATGGGCAGCACAGGTCGCCGCCGGCAGCCATACACCGCCAGGAGCGATGCGATCATCGATCACCAGCGGCAGCTCGACCGACGCTTCACCCTGACTGACCCGCACGCGCTCGGCATCGGCCAGGCCATGGCGCGCGGCAGTTGCCGAATTCACATGCACGCGGGTCGGACCGGCATGGTGGGTTTGCTGCAGGGCCGGGGCGCGGCGAAGAAGTGTATCGCCGGCATAGATCGGCACATCACCGATACGCCACAGGACGTCGGCATCCGTCGCTTCTGGCATCCGCAGCCCGGACTCCCCGCCGGTTACCGGCTGATTTGCATCGAAAAGATCACGCACTTCACTCACGGTAGCGAAGTCGAAGCCGTCGACAGACGCAACCTCGCCAAGCCGACGCAAGATCTTCCAGCCTTCCCGGGCCTGACCCGGTGCCTTGCACGCCGCTTCCAGCCATTCGCGGTGGCCATCGGCATTGATCCAGGTGCCGCTGCATTCCGGTGCCGGGGCCAGCGGCAGCATCACGCTGGCCAGCTGCTCCAACTCATCGCTGACGAATGCGGTCACGGCCACCACCGAGCCGGCGCCTTGAAGTGCCTTGCGCGCCAGTTGCGGATCGAACAGGTCGAAACACGGCTCCAGGTCCCACAGCAGGTAGGCGGGTCGCGGGGCCTCGAGCATGGTGCGGACATTCAGCCCGCCTTCGCCCGGCAGGGCTCCGGCAGCCGCAGCCCCGACGCTGTTGGCCGGGCCGGGCAGGATCATCAGGGCCACGTCCAGCGCCTCGGCCAGCCATTCGGCCAGGCTGCGCAACCAACCGCCCCGGGCATGATTGAGCGCACCGTCGCCGAGCAGCAGGATGCCGCTACCGGCCGAGTGCATCTGCTCGGCAATACTTCGATCCCGACTGTCGGGTTCACGCGCGGCGATGAACTCGCCTGACGTGCCCTCCGGCAGCGACCGACCGCTCAAGTCGGCGGCAGCCTTCGCCACCCGGCCAAGGGTATCGACCATGGCCTGCGGTGGCACGATCAACCGTTCGACCAGGTCGAAATGGAAATCATAGGCAACCGGGTTGAGATCCATGACCTTCGCACCGTTCTTGCGCCATGCGGTACGTACCCGGTGACCGAGAATGGGCTGTTCATGGGTGATATTGCTGCCGACCAGGAAGATGGCATCGGCTTCGGCCAGATCGCGGGTGGGACGGTCCAGTCGCGCACGGCCGGTTTCGGGATGCGAGTAATCGCTGACACGCAGTCGATGGTCGATACTGTCACTGCCCAGCCCACGGGCCAGACGCACGGCCAGCAGGTGTTCCTCGGCGGTGGCGCGCGGCGACATCAGCACACCCAGGTCCTCGCCTGCTTCCTTCAGGGTTCGGGCAGCGAACTCAAGGGCCGTTCCCCAGTCGGTCTCCCGCCACTGACCGTTGTCGCGGATGCGCGGTACAGTCAAACGGTCGGCACTGGAAAGGCCGAAGTGGCTGTAGCGGTCGCGGTCGGCCAGCCAGCATTCATTGACCGCCTCGTTGTCACGCGGCACGGCGCGCATGATGCGTCCGCCGCGTGTGTGGTAGTGAAGATGCGAGCCGAGGCAATCGTGGGTTCCCACGTATTTTCTTGCACGCATTTCCCATGGCCGTGCGGTATGGCGAAACGGCTTGTTGGTGAGCGCGCCGACCGGGCACAGATCGATAATGTTGCCCGATAGCTCCGACTCGATGTTGCGCTCGACGAAGGTCGAGATCTCGGTATGCTCACCGCGTCCGACGCCACCCAGTTCGGCGGTGCCGGCGATCTCCTCGAGGAACCGCACACAACGCGTGCAATGAATGCAGCGGGTCATGTCGGTGGCGACCAGCGGCCCGATGTTCTTGTCCTTGACCACCCGCTTGCGCTCGGTAAAGCGCGAGACCGAGCGGCCGTAACCCATGGACAGATCCTGCAGCTCGCACTCGCCGCCCTGGTCACAGATGGGGCAATCGAGCGGATGATTGATCAGCAGGAATTCCATCACGCCGCGCTGGGCATCGACCGCGCGACGCGACTGGGTAAACACCTTCATGCCGTCGGCCACCGGCGTGGCACAGGCCGGTAGTGGCTTGGGCGCTTTTTCCACGTCGACCAGGCACATGCGACAGTTGGCCGCGATCGTCAGCTTCTCGTGATAGCAGAAGCGTGGAATGTCGATGCCGGCACGATCGGTGACCTGGATGATCATCTCACCCCTGACAGCCTCGAACTCGCGCCCATCAACCTCGATGGTGACGGTCTCGACTTGTTGATCTTCTGCGGTCGCCATATCAGTGTCTCGAAAAGCCATTCACCACAGAGACACAGAGCACACAGAGTTTTCCGATTTGAAGAAAAGATTCTGTATTTCTCTGTGTCCTCTGTGTCTGAGTGGTGCGATTGAACTGGTTCATGCCGCCTCCCCGAACTTTTCGGCCACCATGGAGCGGCCGTGTTCGATGAAGTATTCGAACTCGGGACGGAAGTGACGGATGAACCCCTGTACCGGCCAGGCAGCGGCTTCGCCGAAGGCGCAGATGGTATGACCCTCAATCTGGCCGGCGGCAGAGAGCAGCAGGTCGATATCTTCGGCCCGCCCCTGGCCGGCCATGATGCGCTCGAGTACGCGGTACATCCAGCCGGTGCCTTCGCGACACGGCGTGCACTGGCCGCAGGACTCGGCATAGTAGAACCGCGCCACGCGGGTGCAGGCAGCGACCATGCAAGTGGTTTCGTCCATGACCACGACGGCGCCGGAACCCAGGCCGGAACCGGCTTTCTGGATGGCGTCGTAGTCCATGGTCAGTTCCATCATGGTCCCGGCCGGCAGCACTGGCATGGAGGAGCCACCGGGTATAACGGCCTTGAGTGCATTGCCATCACGCACGCCCCCGGCCAGTTCAAGCAGTTCGGCAAACGGCGTGCCCAGGCGAACTTCATAATTGCCCGGCCGGTTGACGTGACCGGAGACCGAAAATATCTTGGCGCCACCGTTGTTCGGCTTGCCCAGGTCCAGGAACCAAGGTGCGCCGTTACGCATGATGATGGGCACGGAGGCCAGGGTCTCGGTATTGTTGATGGTGGTCGGTTTGCCCCAGGCGCCGAAGTTCGCGGGGAACGGAGGCTTGAACCGCGGCTGGCCCTTCTTGCCTTCCAGCGACTCCATCAGCGCGGTTTCCTCACCGCAGATGTAAGCACCCGCACCGAGGACGTTGTAGATATCGATATCGATACCCGAGCCCATGACGTCACGACCCAGGTACCCGGCGTCGTACGCTTCTTTCAAGGCCGCCTCGACACGCTCGAAAGGCTCGTGATGAAACTCACCGCGTAGATAGTTGTAAGCCTTGGTCGCACCCATCGCGTAACTCGCGATTGCCATCCCTTCAAGCAGCGCATGCGGGTTGTAGCGCAGGATGTCGCGATCATGGCAGGTACCGGGCTCCGACTCATCCGAATTGCACAGCAGGTATTTCTGTCCTGGCGCCGAACGCGGCATGAAGGACCATTTCAGGCCGGCCGGAAAACCGGCACCGCCCCGGCCTCGCAGGGCCGAGTTCTTGACCGTCTCGATGATCTCTTCCTGAGGCGTCTTTTCCTTGACGATCTTCTCCCAGGCCTGCCAGCCGCCATGCTTGCGGCAAGCCTCCAGCGACCAGCACTTCTCTTCGTCAAGATGCGTGAAACAGACGCTGTGCTCAACCATGCCGAATCACCCGTTCAAATTCGCTCACCACGGAGGCACGGAGAACACAGAGAAAAACCAAACTGGTTGTTCTTCCAAAACACTCTGTGATCTCTGTGTCTCTGTGGTGCATTGCAGTTTTCTATACCTACTCAAGCCCATCCAGGATCTCGTCGACCTTCTCGGTCGTGAGATTCTCGTGGTAGTGGCCATCGACGATCATCATCGGGGCTCTCACGCAGGCGGCCAGGCACTCTTCCTCGCGCTTGAGGAAGATGCGCCCGTCCGGCGTGGTTTCACCGATGCGCGCACCCAGTTTCTTTTCGATGTGCTCGACGATCTTGTCCGAACCACACAACATGCAGGAAATATTGGTGCACACCGAGATCGAGTGGCGGCCGACCGGCTCGGTCTCGATCATCGAATAGAACGTCGCCACCTCATAGACCCACACCGGCGGCACGTCGAGATAGTCGGCCACCGCGTCCATCAGTTCGCTGCTCACCCAGCCGCCGTTCTGCTCCTGGGCGGCGACCAGGGCCTGGATGACGGCGGAGCGCCGCCCTTCGATCCCTTCAGGGAACTTGGCGCGCCAGTGGTCGATGGCATTGCGCGTCTCGTCCGAGAGCAGTTCCTTCTTGCCCTCGACAACTCGATCGGTGGCTTCGATGCTCATCTGTCGATTTCTCCGAAGACAATATCTTGCGTTGCGATCAACGCGGCAATATCGGCGAGCATGTGACCTTTCGCCATTTCGTGCATGGCCGAAAGATGCGCATAACCCGGTGCGCGCAGATGAACGCGGAACGGCTTGTTGGCCCCGTCGGAGATCAGATAGCAGCCAAACTCGCCCTTGGGCGCCTCGACGGCGGCATAGGTCTCGCCTTCGGGCACACAGTACCCTTCGGTGAACAACTTGAAGTGATGAATGAGCGCTTCCATGTCGTCCTTCATCTCTTCGCGCGTGGGCGGGGCGACCTTGAAATTGCGAATCATCACCGGACCCGGGTTCTCGCGCAGCCAGGCAATGCATTGCTTGACCATGCTGGCCGACTGGCGCATTTCCTCGATGCGCACCAGGTAGCGGTCATAGCAATCGCCGTTGGTGCCGACCGGGATATCGAAATCCATTTCCCGGTACTTCGCATAGGGCTGCTTCTTCCGGAGGTCCCATTCCACGCCAGAGCCGCGCAACATCGGCCCGGTAAAGCCTAGCTGCAGCGCGCGATCAGGCGAAACGGCGCCGATACCGACGGTGCGTTGCTTCCAGATGCGGTTGTCGGTCAGCAACGTTTCGTAGTCGTCGACCCGATCAAAGAAATCGTCGGCGAAGGCCTCGAGAAAATCGAGCAGCGAACCTTCGCGCCACTCGTTCATGCGCGCCAGGTCCTTGCCCTTGCGCCAGGGTGATTCGGCCACCTTGGGCATTTGGTCGGGCAGGTCGCGGTAGACGCCGCCGGGACGGTAGTAGGTGGCGTGCATGCGCGTGCCCGAAACGGCCTCGTAGGCATCCATCAGGTTCTCGCGCTCGCGGAAGGCATACAGGAATACCGCCATGGCACCGAGATCGAGCGCATTGGAACCGATCCACATCAGGTGATTGAGGATGCGGGTGGCCTCGTCAAACATGGTGCGGATGTACTGGGCGCGCTCCGGCGGTTCGATGCCCAGCAGCTGCTCGATGGCACGCACGTAGGCATGCTCGTTGCACATCATCGAAACATAGTCGAGCCGGTCCATGTAACCGATGGAATGGTTGTAGGGCTTGGACTCGGCCAACTTCTCGGTGGCGCGGTGCAGCAGGCCGACATGCGGGTCGGCGCGTTCGACGATCTCGCCGTCCATTTCCAGAATGAGACGCAACACGCCGTGTGCGGCCGGGTGCTGCGGCCCGAAGTTCATGGTGAAGTTGCGAATCTCGCTCATCGGTCGGTCCCTTCGAGCTTCTCATCCACGTAACGGCTGTCGCGACGCACGACGCGAGCCACGGTCACGCGCGGCTCAATCTCCACCGGCTCGTAGATCACCCTGCCCTTGTCCTCGTCATAGCGCACTGTGACGTTGCCGATCAACGGGAAATCCTTGCGGAAGGGATGGCCGATGAAACCGTAATCGGTCATCAGACGCCTGAGGTCGGGATGCCCCTCGAACACGATACCGAACAGGTCGAAGGCTTCGCGTTCGTACCAGTTCACCGAGTTCCACACCTCGATCAGCGAGGGGATGACCGGCAAATCATCGTCGGGCGCAAAGCAGCGCAGGCGCAAGCGGCGATTGTGCCTAAGCGACAGCAAGTGAACGACGGCGGCAAAGCGGTTTGGAATATCGGTGGCCTCGGGACGCTCGTCCCAGGAAAACCGGCCCGGGCCAAGGGCGTCGGCCGCTCGCGAGAAACCGTGGCTGGTTGCCTCGGCAGTTTCCCATTCGTCGTCGCCGAAACCCAGGTAATCGACGCCGCACAGGTCCGTGAGTTGTTCGAAAGCCAGGTCGGGCTCATCCCGCAACAACCACGCCGCATCGAGCCAATGCTCGTGGCTGATTTCCAGGGCAAGTTGACCGCGGTGCTCGACCATCGAGACGATGCGCTCACCAAGAACGTGCTTCAACGCCTGAACCAGCGACTGGTTGCGTTCGGAGAAATTGCTCATGAGCGCGCGATCGTATTGGTGCGGCGAATCTTCTTGTAGAGCTGGAGCACGCCGTAGACCAGTGCCTCGGCGGTGGGTGGGCAGCCGGGTACGTAGATATCGACCGGCACGATACGGTCGCAACCGCGCGTGACGGCATAGGAATAGTGGTAGTAACCACCGCCGTTGGCACACGACCCCATGGAAATGACCCACTTGGGATCGGGCATCTGGTCGTAAACCTTTCTCAGTGCCGGCGCCATCTTGTTGCACAGCGTGCCAGCAACGATCATCACGTCGGACTGGCGCGGACTGGGCCGGAAGATCATGCCGAAGCGATCGAGGTCGTAACGGGAGGCGGCCGAATGCATCATCTCGACGGCGCAGCAGGCCAGGCCGAAGGTCACCGGCCACATGCTGCCGGTGCGCGCCCAGTTGATCAGGGCATCGGCACTGGTGGTGACGAAACCCTTTTCCAGCAGGGGATTGTCGACACCCGGCTTGAGTATGTCGTCAACCGGGCCGGAAGGGGCCGGGTTGTGCATGATGTCGCTGACTACTCCCATTCCAGTGCTCCTTTTTTCCACTCATAGACAAAGCCGATGACCAGTATCAGCAGGAACACGCCCATGGCAATCAGGCCGGTCACGCCAACGTGGTCGAGTGCCACTGCCCAGGGAAAGAGGAAAGCGATTTCGAGATCGAAGATGATGAACAGGATGGCGACGAGGTAGAAGCGCACGTCGAACTTCATGCGGGAGTCCTCGAATGCTTCGAAGCCGCACTCGTAAGGGGAAAGCTTTTCGTCGGAGGGGTTTCTGGGACCGAGAATGCCGCCGACGATCAGCAACGCCACCCCCATTCCCAACGCGATCGCGAGAAACAGCAGGATTGGAAAGTACTCAGCCAGCATGGTCGACCGCCGTTCGTCCTGAGCGATGCCCGTGGTGGGTCGGGACATCGCATCCTTGCAGAATATATGGTGCCGAAGGCCGGACTCGAACCGGCACGGCCGTTAGGCCACTGCCCCCTCAAGACAGCGTGTCTACCAATTCCACCACTTCGGCATTTATATCAAACGAACCGTG
>SKXY01000127.1 GCA_007128175.1 Wenzhouxiangella sp.
GGTCTCCGCCCCGTTTCGGCTCGCTCATTTGGAACAACCAAACCACGCTCGCCGAAGCCGGACCGGAGCCTCCCGCAAAGACCCGTCGCGCCCGCGCAGAGTTATTCAGAGGCTCCCTAGGTTCCGCTGAAGGGGGAGCAATCGGCTTCTATGTTCGGTCTGCGAACTGAAGTACACGGAAAACGGAAAATTTCTGGCTGCGCAACAGGTGCGTGTTCGAGACTCTCGATGAAGCGTTCAATGAGACCGAAACCGCTTCTCGACAGGGCGTGGCCGGCAGCTCGGTGATGCCCGGGGCATTGCAGCAAAGGCAGACCACCGGCAACAGCAGCGCTTGATAGTTTTGTGCGGGCCTACTGCCCGCACCCTTCCATCCGCACCATCCGCAGTTCCAGGCGCTTGACCTCGCGCAGCACGCGGTTGGCTTCGAAATGCATGCCCATGAAGCCTCTCAGGAAGACCGTCAGCTGGACCATGATGATGGCAATGACACCCCAGCGCAGGGCATGGATGAGTTCCTCGGCAGTAAAGACCTGGTATAGGGCATAGACTGCGGCAACGAAGAAGATCAGCCCGGCTATGGCCACCAGCCACATCACCCAGCCCAATTTTCCGGTGAACAGGGCAAAGGCCTGGGCGATGTAGCCCGGTTCGGAGCCATGGCTTTGCAGCAGGGCTTCGTCTTCCTCGGAAAGGGTTTCGTTGATCAGGTCGTCGATCTTGCTCATTGTTCAATCTCCTTGGAGTTGGGCACGCAGCTTGTGGCGCGCGTGCATCAGTCGTGTTTTTATCGTTCCCGGGGCGGTATCAAGCGCCACGGCGATTTCGGCGATTCGCAAGTCTTCCAGGTAGAACAGTCCCAGCGCGGCGCGCTGGTCGGGTGGCAATTCGCGCATGGCGGCCTTGACGATGGCCAGCTCGGCACAGTCTTCGTTGCCGGATGCGTCTTCCGCTTCCGGTTCGGGTTCGCGGGCCAGGGCGGCCTGGCCGGCGCGCTGGTGTTGGCGTTTTCGAATGGCCCGCGCGCAGCGGCGGGTCACGATACGAAAGGCCCAGGCGGCGAAAGCATCGGTATCGTTCAGTCGCGCCACGCCCTTGATGATGTCCATCCAGGCTTCCTGGACCACGTCGGCGGCCAGATCCGTCTCGCCGGTCAGCCGCCAGGCGTGAGCCAGCAGTTTCGGGTTCCAGCGCTCGGCCAAACAACCCAGCGCCTGCTTGTCACCCAGTCTTGCCGAGGCGGCAAGGTAGGCATCAAGAACTCGTTCTTTTTCGCTGCGCACCGTCCCTCCCGCTCCTTTCTTCGTTATTGCTTCTGACACTTCAGTGCCGCTGGCGCCGGATCCGGTTCAATGCCCGCTTCGGGAATGAGCACTTCGACCAGAACCGGATTCATCCCGGGCGACCCGCCTGATTCGGGCTGAAGCGCAAATTGCCGGAACCGGGAAAACGACTCCGAGACCCTGACACTGTTGAGCGAGGCCGTGGTGGGACGTTCGGGCGATGGGTGCTATGCTCGACACAGTTGCAATCGATCTAGTGCAAGGAGGGACGCATGGATTATCGCTTGCCTGCAACACTCGCTTTGACTCTGACCATGATCTCGACCGTGCTGCCAACGGCGGAAGCCGGGGCCAATCCCGAAGCTTCGGTGGTCGACGTGGTGGCGGTTCACGACCATGAAGCCGACCGGCATTTGTTCCGTATCTCGGACAAGGAGCCGGCATCGGGCTGGACCACCTTCCGTTTCGCCAATGCTTCTCCGGTCGATCACTTCTTCTTGATCTGGCAGTACCCCGAGGAAGGCATCGCGGCAGCACGCGAGGCCGGGGATTCCCTGCTCGATCACTGGCACGACAACGTGGCGGGTTCCTTCGACGGCTTCGTCAAATACCTGGACGGCGAGATCACGCTCGAGGAGATGACCGGCGGGATCGTCGCATCAATCCAGGGCAATGCGGCCTGGTTTATGGATCCGGGGGCCATCCCCACCGGCGGTCCGGGTTTCACCGCGGCGGGAGCAACCAGTACGACAACGGTTTTTCTCGAGCCGGGTGAATACATCGTCGAATGCTACGTGCGCGACGAAAACGGCATCTTCCACACCCAGGCGGGCATGCTCGATCACCTGACCGTGACCGTTGACGAGTCCGGCGCGCCCGAGCCTACCGCCAGCGCCCGGGTCGTGGTCTCATCGGAGGGCGGCATCGAGGTCGAGACCGCGCCGACGGCCGGCAGCAATGTTATCGAGGTTCACTATGGCGACCAGGCCGTCTACCCGAACTTCCTCGGTCACAACGTGCAACTGGCACGCGTCCGGGACAAGGACGATGAGAAAGCACTCTCGGCCATCGCCGAGTGGATGGACTGGCGCCACCCTGAAGGACTGGTCAACCGGGCGCCGGCCGGGACGACTTTTGTCGGCGGCGTGATGGAAATGACCGCCGGCGTCAGCGGCTACCTGCATGTCGATCTCGAACCGGGCGACTATGCCTGGATCGCCGAGATCCCCGAGCCGGCCGACCAAGGCATGCTCAAGACCTTCAGCATCGGCGACTAAGCGAGCTCACGCTCAGCCGATCGACAGGTCGATGGCGATGAGTGTGATGAAGCCGATCAGCACGCCGGCGGTGGCGCGGGTCTGGAAGCCGTGCTTGTGCGATCCGGGGATGATTTCGTGGCTGATGACGAACAGCATGGCGCCCCCGGCGAAAGCCATGCCCCAAGGCAGCATCATCTGCGACACGCTGACCGCGGCGGCACCGATCAGCCCGCCGACGGGCTGGATCAAGCCGGTGAGCAGGGCCATGCCGAACGCGGGCCACTTGCCGTAGCCCAGCGACATCATGGCCACGGCCACGATCAGGCCCTCGGGCATGTTCTGAAGGCCGATGCCGATGGCCAGGGTGATGCCGTCGCGCACGTCCTCGCCACCGAAACCCACGCCCACCGCCAGGCCTTCGGGCAGGTTGTGCAGGGCGATGGCGAAGATGAACAGATAGATGCCGCGGATTTTTGCCGCATCCGGACTGTCCTCGACACCGATGCGAAATCGCTCCTGCGGCACCAGGCGGTGCAGCGCCAGGAACAACCCACCACCGACACCGACGCCGAGAACGAGTACGGCCAGGGAGAAGCTGAGCGAATCGTATTGAGCCTCGGCCACTTCCAGGGCCGGCAACACCAGCTCGAAGGCGGTGGCGGCCAGCATCACCCCGGCGCCGAACCCCATCAAGGCATCTTCGGTGGCCTGGCTGATGCGGCGCAGCATGAAGATCGGCAGCGCACCCACGGCCGTGAACATGCCGGCCACCAAGCTGGCCAGGAAGCCAAGCTGGAAACTGCTCAGGCCGGTCAGCCACTCGCGCACCCAGGGCCAGGCCAGGCCGACGGCGTAGACGATGACTGCCAGCAGGGTCAGCAGGAGCAGCACGGTCGTCCACGCCATGGGCCGCTCACTGGCCGGAATTCGCCTGATCATTTCAGCATTGGTCCATTGCTGCTGCGCACGAGGTCGAGAGTTTTCATCGATTCCAAGAATAAACCAGGCCAGCGTGATGATGGTGCTGACATGGCCTTCGCAGCCGCGATGCATGCTGTCGGATCACAGCCATCGACGCGCTTCCCGCCATGAACGAATCAAAACGTGACCCGCATGCTTTTCCTCCCGGCGGCATGGCCCTGGTTGTCGGCGCCAGCGGCGGCATCGGCCGGGCCATGGTCGAATGCCTGAAGGAAAGCGGTCAGTTCAACAGTGTAGTTGGCCTGGCTCGCAACACCGAGCCATCCCTGGATGTCACCGATGAAGACAGCATCGCCGCCGCGGCTGGGAAGTTGGCGGAGCGCGACGAACCGTTGCGACTGGTGTTCGACGCCACCGGTTTTCTGCACGACGAGCAGTTCAAGCCGGAGAAGTCCTTCCGTCACCTCGACCCGGAGCACCTGGCGAAAGCATTCGCCGTCAATGCCATCGGGCCGGCGATGCTGATGAAGCATTTCCTGCCAATGCTGGCGCGCGACGGCAAGGCCGTGTTCGCCACATTGTCGGCACGGGTGGGCTCGATCGGCGACAACCGCTTCGGCGGCTGGTACAGCTACCGCGCCTCCAAGGCCGCACTCAACCAGCTGGTACGAACCGCGGCCGTCGAGCTTGGCCGCAATGCCAGCCAGGCGATCTGCGTGGCCCTGCACCCGGGCACGGTCGATACGCCTCTCTCGGCGCCGTTTTCGAAAACCGGGCTCGATGTGCGCCCGCCCGAACAGGCCGCCGCGGAGATCTGGCAGGTCATCCGGGGCCTGTCGGTCGACGAATCCGGCGGTTTTTTCGACCACCACGGCAAGGCGGTTGGTTGGTAAGCCGGATTCGCTCCGCAGCGCGCCGGCCGACGGTGGTATCTTTCGCAAGGTCACCACAACCAGCAGGAAGCCTGCACGATGGATCGCGAAGAACTAATCGACGAACTGTTTGCCGAATTCGATACCAACCGCGACGGCGTGCTCTCGCGCGGCGAGTTCGTCGACCTGGTCAAGTACCTGATCGGGGAACACGGCATCGGCGTGAGCTCGAAGATCTTCGAGGA
>SKXY01000137.1 GCA_007128175.1 Wenzhouxiangella sp.
AGAAGGCCTCCAAGAAGAAGGCCTCCAAGAAGAAGGCCTCCAAGAAGAAGGCTTCCAAGAAGAAGGCTTCCAAGAAGAAGGCTTCCAAGAAGAAGGCTTCCAAGAAGAAGGCTTCCAAGAAACGCGGCAAGAAGCGTGGCAAGAAGAAGGTTTCGGTAGCTTCCGATCGCTACGCGCGCGTGCTGGCAGCGGCAGATGAACTGCGCGATGCGCTGGCCGAACTGGCGTCAACCGAAATCCACGATCGCCGTCAGGCAGTCGAGGATCTCCGGGCCGCGGCTCGGGCCAAGATCTCTGATCTGGAATCGGCTGCCCAGAGCAGCATTGCCAGGCTGACGGGACGCGGTTGATTCGAGGCGCTGCGGCAGGGGCGGCACTGTCCGTCCCTGCTCATTGCACTGCAATGGATCAGGCGCCCGCTGTCATTGACGCCTTTCTGGATGCCGCCTGGGCCGAGCGTGGTCTGGCGGCCAACACGCTTGAGTCCTACCGCCGTGATCTGGTGGCGTTCTTTCGCCATGCCGGTGAATCTTCACCGGAAACTATCGACAAATCCCATGTGCTGGCCTGCATGGCTGCCCGCCTGCGTGGCGGTGATGCGGTCAGCAGCATTCTTAGACAGCTGTCCTGCTTGCGCCAGTTTTTCGCCTGGGCAGCGCGTGAACGCCTGGTCGAGGCCGATCCTACGCTGGACCTGGAAGGCCCGCGCGCCCCGCGCATGTTGCCCGGTGCATTGACTTCAAGCCAGGTCGAGGCCTTGTTGGCGGCACCTTCGATCGATGAACCTTTGGGGTGTCGTGACCGGGCCATGCTGGAAACCCTGTACGCCACCGGCATTCGGGTCAGCGAACTGGCGGATCTTTCGCTTGCCCAGCTCAACCTGGCACGCGGCGTGGTGCGCGTGCGCGGCAAGGGAGGACGCGAACGACTGGTGCCCTTGGGCGAGGCGGCGCTGGACATGCTTGCACTCTGGCTGCGTCGTTTCCGGCCCGGCTTCAAGCCGGTCTGTGAGCAGGTGTTCGTTTCGCGGCGCGGCAAGCCGCTTTCGCGCCAGGCCTTGTGGGAGCGGATTCGACTGCATGCTCGCTGTGCCGGTATCGATGAGCCGGTTTACCCGCATCGCTTGCGCCATTCATTCGCCACCCACCTGCTCGATCACGGTGCGGACCTGCGCGTGGTGCAGATGTTGCTGGGGCATGCGGATCTGTCCACGACCCAGATCTATACGCATGTTTCCCGCTCGCGCCTGAAAAATCTTCATCGCCAGCATCATCCGCGGGGATAATTGGTGAAATTGACTGAAACTTGTTGCCGGCCACAGGTTCAAAGTGGCATGCATCGGCGTGGAGGTCGGAGACCCGGTATCATGTCGGCCGATTATGTTTTTCTTGTTTTCCTTGCAGGAGTCTGAAATGAAAGTCTGGATGAAGGTCGTGGCCGCTGCGGCCGTGCTGTTGACAGCAACGGCGGCGTTTGCCGCAGAGTACGCGGAGATCGAGGAGCGCATCGGTTCGCTTGTGTCCGACGTGCAGGATCTCTCGATTGCCGAAACCCCGGTGCCGGGGCTGAAGCAGGTGCGCGTCAATAACGAGATCATTTACATGAGCGAAGATGGTCGTTACCTGTTGCAGGGGCGATTCATCGATCTGGAAACCCAGACCGATCTAACCGATTCCGCCCAGGCCAGCCTGCGGCGAGAGCGCCTGGCCGACCTGAATCTTGATGAGTTTGTCAGTTTCGGTCCGGAAGATGCCGAATACGAGTTGATGGTGTTTACCGACCCCGATTGCGGTTACTGCCGTCGTCTGCATGATCAGATGGCGGATTACACCAGCCAGGGTATTCGCATTCACTACCTGGCGTTTCCGCGTGCCGGTGTCGGGTCGCAAACCTACGACAAACTGGTGTCGGTGTGGTGTTCCGATGACCAGAATGGCGCGATGGATATCGCCAAGGCCGGCCAGACTCCGCCCCGTGCGACCTGTGACGACAACCCGGTCGAAAAACAGTACAAGCTCGGCCAGTCGATGGGAGTCACCGGTACGCCATCGATGATGACGTTCGACGGCGACATGATTCCCGGTTACGTGCCGCCCGAGCAGCTCAAGGCCCGCCTCGACAGCCTCAACGGCGAACGCTGATTCTTGAAGCCCGCCCGGCCCCTGTTGCCGGGCGGGTTGATTCCGAATTCGAACAAGCTGTCGGCGGTATCCGCCAGGCAGTCCTCGCGAGTTGCAGTCCTCGCCTATAATTGCGCCCCTGATCCGCCAAACCTTTCAGGGGTCTCAATGATCTTTCTGTCTGGCCGACAAGCGCTCCCGGGTTTTCGCCTGCAGCAGCTTGCCGAAGCCGTATCCGACATCCAGGGCTGCAAGGTCGGGCTCGACGCCCGCGAACTCTTCCTGCTTGGTGCCACTGCTTTGCCGATTGAGCCCGAGCGCTCCCGCTTGCTGGCGCTGCTGGGGGCCGAGTCGCGTGAATTGCCGGGGCTGAACGAACATCAGCTGTTGATCGCGCCGCGACCGGGAACGATCACGCCGTGGGCGTCGCGGGCACGCGATATCCTGCGCCGCTGCGGGCTGGAAGTCTGCACGAAGATCGAACGCGCGGTGATCTTTGAACTCGACGGCATTGCCGCGACCCGCTTGTCGCCGGCAGCCCGCAATCACCTGCATGACCGCATGACCCAGATCATCGTCGGCGACCTGCACGAGCTCGACGGCTGGTTTGACCTGCCCGAGCCAGCCGCCCTGGGCGTGATCGAGCTGGGCGATGATCCGGTCGCGGTGCTGCAACGCGCCAATGACGAGCTCGGGCTGGCACTCAGTGCCGGCGAGATCGATTACCTGGTCGATTCCTACGCCCGCCTGGGGCGCGATCCCACTGATGCCGAGCTGATGATGTTCGCCCAGGCCAACTCCGAGCATTGCCGGCACAAGATCTTCAACGCGTCGTGGACGGTGGATGGCGAAGACCGCGAGCCTTCGCTGTTCAAGCTCATCCGCACGACCCATGCCGCCACGCCGACCGGCACGCTGGTCGCCTATGATGACAATGCCGCCGTGCTCGAGGGCTTCGATGCCCGCTTGCTGGTCAGTACCGACGAGCAGCCAGCCTATGACCTGCAAGAGGGCCGGCTGCACATGCAGATCAAGGTCGAGACCCATAACCATCCCACCGCGATTTCACCCGAGCCGGGGGCGGCGACTGGTTCCGGCGGCGAGATTCGCGACGAGAGTGCGACCGGCCGTGGTGCTCGTCCGATTGCCGCGCTGACCGGTTTTTCGGTTTCCGATCTCAAGATCCCCGGCCACGTCCAGCCCTGGGAGACCGCGCCGGATGCTCCGGCACGCCTGGCCTCCAGTCTGCAGATCATGACCGAGGGCCCGATCGGTGGCGCGCGATTCAACAACGAATTCGGTCGTCCTGCGTTGCTCGGCTATTTCCGCAGTTTCAGCGCCACCATAGGCGATCGCCTCTGGGGCTATCACAAGCCGATCATGATTGCCGGCGGCAGCGGCATGATCGCCGACGGTCAGACCCACAAGCAGCCCTTGTCGGCCGGTGATCGCATCATCGTGCTCGGCGGCCCGGCCATGCTGATCGGCCTGGGTGGTGGGGCGGCCTCGTCGATGAGTTCCGGGCAGTCCGACGAGGACCTGGATTTTGCCTCGGTGCAGCGCGGCAACCCGGAAATGCAGCGGCGTGCCCAGGAAGTCATCGACCGCTGCTGGCTGCGCGGTGAGCGCAACCCGATCAAGTCGATTCACGATGTCGGTGCCGGCGGCCTGTCCAACGCGCTGCCCGAATTGCTGCACGACGGCGGCGTCGGCGGTCGGCTGGAGTTGCGCGAGATCCCGACCGGTGACCGCTCCATGTCGCCGATGGCATTGTGGTGCAACGAGTCACAGGAACGTTATGTCCTGGCCATCGATCCCGAAGACCTGGAGGCGTTTGCCGCCATCTGCACTCGCGAGCGCTGCCCCTGGGCCGACCTGGGGCCAGCCGATGCGGACGGTCATCTGCGCCTGGACGACCGCCTGCTCGGTCAGCCCGCCGTGGACATGCCGCTGGACATGCTTCTTGGCAAGCCGCCGAGCATGCATCGCGATGCACACAGCCATGCGATTGCGCCCGGTGATGCCGGGCTTGAAGGCATCGAACTCGATGCCGCCATCGACCGCGTGCTGGCCCTGCCGGCCGTCGGCTCCAAGCAATTTTTGATCACCATCGGCGATCGCAGCGTCGGCGGTCTGAGTGTGCGTGACCAGATGGTCGGCCCGTACCAGGTGCCGGTGGCTGACTGCGCAATCAGCCTGCTCGACTACGAGGGCCACGCCGGCAGCGCCATGAGCATGGGTGAGCGCACCCCGCTGGCGATCTGGGATTCGCCGGCGGCGGCACGCATGGCCGTGGGCGAGGCCATGACCAACCTGGTCGGTGCGCGAGTGCGCTCGCTTGACCGGGTCAAGCTGTCGGCCAACTGGATGGCCGCCGCCGGCACCGAGGGGCAGGATGCCGCCCTGCGTGCAGCGGTCGAAGCGGTTGCCGATCTTTGTCCGCAACTGGATCTCGCCATTCCGGTGGGCAAGGATTCGCTGTCGATGCAGACGGTGTGGAACGATGATGCCGGCGAACAACGCATGCGTGCACCGGTGTCATTGATTGTTTCGGCTTTCGCGCCGGTGCCGGACGTGCGCCGCCATCTCACGCCGCAATTGCACGAGGAAAACGATGCCCGGTTGCTGCTGGTTGATCTCGGCATGCGCCGGCTGGGCGGTTCGGCGCTGTCTCAGGTGTTTGCCCGCGGACTGGGTGAGGTGCCCGACCTGGACCGGCCCGAGCAATTCAAGGCCATGTTCGAGGTCGTCCAGCAACTGATTGACGAGGATTGTCTGCTGGCCCTGCATGACCGTTCCGACGGCGGCCTGTTCGCTACCGTGCTGGAAATGGCACTGGCCGGACACTGTGGCGTGGAATTGACCCTGCCGTGTGCCGGGGAAATGGCCACAGCCTTCCTGTTCAACGAAGAGCTGGGGCTGGTGTTGCAGGCAGCCGCGGGCCGCGAAGCCGTCGTAATCGAGGCGTTCCGGGAAGCCGGCCTGGGCGACTGCATCTTTCCGCTGGGCCGGGTTTCGCAAACGCCGAATTTCCGGGTGCTGGCCGATGGCCGTGAGCTGCTGTCGCGGCCCATGCCCGATCTGGCACAGCGCTGGGGAGAGACCAGCTACCGCATGCAGCGTCTGCGTGATCACCCCGAATGCGCCGATGAAGAATTCGAGGCGCTGGGCGACTGGTCCCGGCCGGGATTGTCACCGAAGGTCGACTTCGAGGTGCCGCCCCCGGCGGTGGCCACGGGTGCACGGCCGCGGGTGGCCATCCTGCGCGAGCAGGGCGTCAACGGTCAACGCGAGATGGCCCGTGCCTTCATGACGGCCGGTTTCGAGGCGGTCGACGTGCACATGAGCGATCTGGAAACCGGCCGTCAGCGGCTGGCCGATTTCCACGGCCTGGCCGCCTGCGGCGGCTTTTCTTTCGGTGACGTGCTCGGTGCCGGCCAGGGCTGGGCGCGCTCGATCCTGTTCAACGATGCCATGCGCGAGCAGTTCCAGGCCTTCTTCGAACACCCCGAGCGTTTCGCCCTGGGGGTATGCAACGGCTGCCAGATGCTTTCGGCGCTCACCGAGATCATTCCCGGCACCGCGCACTGGCCGGCCTTCGTGCACAACCGTTCGCGCCAGTTCGAGGCCCGCCTCAACCTGATTGCCATCGAGGACAGCCCGTCGCTGTTTTTCGCCGGCATGGCCGGTTCACGCCTGCCGGTGGTGACATCCCACGGTGAGGGTCGCGCCGAGTTTTCACCCGGCCAGGAAACCGGTGCCGCGGTCGCCGCACGCTACGTGATGGCACGAGGGGAGCCCGCACTGCGTTATCCTGATAACCCGAACGGTTCGCCCGAAGGTATCACCGGCCTGTGCAACGAGGATGGCCGGGTGACCATCATGATGCCGCATCCGGAGCGGCTGTTGCGTACCGTCAACTTTTCCTGGGCGCCGCCGGAGTGGGGGAGTGAGTCGCCCTGGATGAAGATGTTCCACAACGCGCGCCGATGGATTGAATGAGCACGATGGACGACAAGGATCAGGATCAGGAACTGGAGCAGCGACCGGCACCCGAAAACGGTGAGGCTGGCGATGCGGATGACAACGAGCAGGAAGCGTCCGGCGGCAACCCGATCAAGGAAATGTTCCTGCTGGCCGCGCTCTACCTGCCGCTGGGTTTCTTTCTCTGGTTCTTTTTCGCCAGTGCCCTGATGTTCCCGACTGCCCGCCTGTCGGAGTGGCTGATGACCGGGTTCTTTTCCGACATTTTCGAGCGCATCGTGCAGCTCGACTTCCAGCTCGAAGTGCAAACACGGATCATCCTGCCCGAGCAGGTTGAAGGCCAGACAGCGGCACTCAATCTCTACATCAATCCCATGATCTATGCCTGGGGCATGGCGCTGCTGTTCGGCCTGATCATGGCCACGCCGCTGAAAGCGCGCCAGCGCCTGGTTCAATTGCTCATCTCCTTTTTCGTCGTCACCCTGGTGACGGTCTGGGGCGTGTTCTGGGAGACCTGGGTGGACCTGGCATTCCGCAGCGGCCCGGAAGCCGCACAGGCCGCGCGCGATGCGATCTTCCCGGTCGACATGATCGCGTTGTGCTACCAGCTGGGTTACCTGATGTTTCCTGCCGTCATACCGGTCGCGACCTGGATCCTGATGAATCGCCCGTTCATCGAGCGATACGTGCTCAGGGGCAGGCGTTGAACCGTTGTCAGCCGGATGCTGTCTGTTGCAGGGTAGCGTTGCCGGGTACACTGGCGGGCTGTCGCTGACTCAAATGCTCCATAGCGAGATTTCATTGCATGAATGAACAGACATTGACCGCCACCGATGACACCAGTCTGCTGCCAAGCGTAGGCGAGCATCTTGAGGATCGTGCCGGCGATTTGTGCCGGCTGATGATCGAGCAGGGTCGGCTGCGTGAAGACGATCTGCAGCGTGCCCAGAGTTATCAGGAACAGCACGGTGGCAACCTGCTCACCCTGCTGGTGCGCCTGGGCCTGGTGTCGGAGCGAGACCTGGCGCGGGCTCAGTCGGAATTGCTCGATATCGAGCTCGTGACCGACAAGGACTACCCGGAAACCGGGCCGCAGATCGACAGCATCTCGGTGCGCTACATGAAACAGCAGCACCTGGTGCCGATCAAGGCCAGTGACGATGAGGTGGCCGTGGTCATGGTCGATCCCACCGACCAGTTTGCCCTGCGTGCCATGGAAATGGCCACCGGGCGCACGATCGTGCCGAAGGTCGGGATCACCTCCGAAATTGACAACAACATCGAGCGTTACTTCGGCGGCGGCAAGAGCGCCATGGGGCAGATCGCCGAGCACCTCGGCGGCGAGGGCGGTGGCGGCGAGGACGAGGAAGACGTCGAGCACCTGCGCGACCTGGCTTCCGAAGCGCCGGTCATCCGCCTGGTCAATCTGATCCTTCAGCGGGCGGTGGAATCAAGGGCTTCCGATATCCACATCGAGCCGTTCGAGAACCGGCTGAAAGTCCGTTACCGCATCGACGGCGTGCTGCAGGAAGTCGAAGCGCCGCCGGCGAGTTCGACCGCCGCGGTGATCTCGCGTGTGAAGATCATGGCCAAGCTCAATATTGCCGAGCGCCGGCTGCCGCAGGACGGGCGCATCATGCATCGAGTCGGCGGCAAGGAGCTCGACCTGCGTGTCTCCACCGTGCCGACCGCCCACGGCGAATCCGTCGTGATGCGTATTCTCGATCGTGAGGCCGTGGTGCTGGACTTCTCCAGCCTGGGTTTTGCGGCGGACACGCAGAAGGTGTTCGAGCGTGAACTGGAAGTGCCCCACGGCATTATCCTGGTGACCGGCCCGACCGGGTCGGGCAAGACCACCACGCTTTACACGGCCTTGTCGAAGCTCAATACGCCCGAGCGCAAGATCATCACCGTCGAGGATCCGGTCGAATACCAGCTCGAGGGGGTCAACCAGATTCAGGCCAAGGCGTCCATCGGGCTGGACTTTGCCCGCGCACTGCGCTCGATCGTACGTCAGGACCCCGACGTGATCATGATCGGCGAGATGCGTGACCTGGAAACGGCCAAGATCGCGATCCAGTCGGCGCTGACCGGTCACCTGGTGCTCTCGACCCTTCATACCAACGATGCCGCCGGCGGCGTGACCCGAATGATCGACATGGGTGTGGAAGATTACCTGCTGACTTCCACGGTCAACGCCATCATGGCCCAGCGCCTGGTGCGGCGACTGGACCAGGAAACGATGGAGGCCTACGAGGTTTTGCCGGAGGTGGCCGAGGAGCTCGGCCTGGCCAAGCTGACCGACAAACGGCCATTCACGCTGTATCACCCCGGTACTTCCGAGGTCAGCCCGACCGGCTACCGTGGTCGAACCGGCATCCATGAAGTGCTGGTGCTGACCGAAGAGATCCGGCGCATGGTCATGAAGCACGCCACTTCCGGCGAGATCGAGCAGCAGGCGCGTCGCGAAGGCATGCGCACCATGTACGAGGACGGCCTCATCAAGGCCCTGCAGGGTCAGACCTCGGCCGAAGAAGTGCTTCGGGTGACGCAGGAAGCATGATTGATAAATGCAATGACCAGATTCCAATGATCAATTTTCAAACACCCATCAGCAATCTCTCAGGCACCCCGATCCCGGCTTGCTTGAAAATTGGTGCTTGGTCATTGGTCATTCACCCGGAGGGTGTACCCAATGCCTTTGTTTGAATACAAGGCGGTAACGCCGGGCGGTGAAACCTTTACCGGCGAGATGGATGCCCCGAGCAAGGATCTCGTGATCGCCCAGATCCAGGAGGCCGGCAATATCCCGGTCACGGCGCGCGAGGTCGGGTCCGGGTTCCGGCTGGCCAACCTGTTTCGCGGCCGCAGCGGCCTGAACCAGCGCGAGATCGGCGACTTCACCCAGCAGCTGGCGACGCTGCTCGGTGCCGGCCTGCCTCTCGACCGCTCTCTTGGCATTCTCGCCGAGCTGGCCGAGAACGAGCGGGTCCAGCAGACGGTTGAGAAGATCCGTAACCGGGTGCGTGAAGGGATCGCGCTGTCCGAGGCGCTCGAGGAGCGTCACGGCGTGTTCTCGCGTTTCTACATCAACATGGTTCGTGCCGGTGAGATCGGCGGTTCGCTCGACCAGACCCTGGCGCGCATGGCCGAGTACCTGGAGCGCAGCAAGGAGCTCAAGGACAACGTCGTATCGGCGATGATCTATCCGGCTTTGCTGGTGGTGCTGGCGATTGCTTCGCTGATTCTGCTGATGGTCTACGTCATACCGCAGTTCGCGCCGATGTTCGAGGAGTTCGGTGGCGAGTTGCCCACGCTGACGGTCATCGTCATGGCCGTCGGCGATATGCTGCAGAACTACTGGTGGATGATGATCCTGACCGTGGTTGGGGTGTCGTTGTGGTTCCGCAGCCAGATGGCGCGTCCCGGCCCCCGGCGGCGCTGGGATGCGCGCTTCCTGCGCCTGAAGGGTGCCGGTGATGTCATTGCCAAGATGGAAACAGCCCGCCTGGCTCGGACGACGGGCACTTTGTTGGTCAACGGTGTGCCGCTGCTATCGGCACTTTCCATCGCCAAGAATGTCATGAGTAATACGGTACTGGCCGATGACGTGGCCGAGGCGGCCAAGCAGGTCAAGACCGGCACTCCCATGGCCAAGGCGCTGGCAGCCAACGGCAATTTCCCGCGCCTGGCATTGCAGATGGTGAATGTCGGCGAAGAAACCGGCAAGCTTGACGATATGCTCTTGAAGGTGGCCGATACCTATGATCGCGAGGTCCGGATCACCATTGACCGTTTGATGGCCCTGCTGGTGCCGGCGTTGACGCTGGGGCTGGCTGTGGTCATCGGGGTGATCGTGATGTCGGTGCTGATGGCCATTCTCAGCATCAACGAACTGATTGCATGATGCGTTAACGACGATATGGAGTCCCCGATTCACGGGGCGGAGGAAAGCAAAGGTGAAATTCAGATTTGGACAGGGCTTCTCCCTGATTGAGCTGCTGGTGGTGCTGGTCATTCTCGGGCTGATCGCCGGCTTGGTGGTCCCCAATATCCTGCAACGTGCCGAGGACGCCAACGTGCGTGCGGCCAAGGCCGAAGTGCAGCGGCTGTCGATGGCCATCGACGAGTTCTACCTCGACAACGGTCGGGTACCGCGAGAACTGCGCGAGCTGGTCGAACGACCGGGCAATGCCCGCAACTGGAATGGCCCCTATGTCAACAATTCCAACCTGATCGATCCGTGGGACAACGCCTACAACTATCGCTACCCTGGCCAGCACCGCAGCTATGACATCTGGTCGAATGGTGCCGACGGTCAGCCGGGTGGAGAGGGCGTGAACCGCGAAATCGCGAACTGGGATTGAGTCTCGGAGACCGCATCAGGTGACCCGGTTATTTCATCAAGCAGGCGGGCTGTTCGGCACTGAAACCGATCAGGCTCCGCTTCGCTTGTCCGGGACACCCTGTCGACGGAGTCGTCAGGGTGGCTTCAGTTTGCTTGAATTGATTGTGGTGCTGGTGCTGGTGATGCTGCTGTTTGCCGTCGTCGGCGTGTCGGTCAGTCGCTCGGTGGCAGGTGCGGAGATCCGCAATGCCGCACGCGAAATTACCGCCGGCATTCGCCATACCCGCGGTCAGGCCATCGTTACGCGCCAGCAGCAGGTCTTTCATGTCGATGCGCGTAACCGCACCTGGAAGGCGTCCGAACGTGACGCCGTTGAGTTGCCTGACGGGCTCGAAATTCTGCTCGAAACCGCACGCTCGGAACTGACCGGCGAGCAGGCCGGCGGCATTCGCTTCTATCCGGATGGGGCCTCGACCGGGGGGCGAATTACGCTGCGCGCGCAGGAGCGCGAATGGGAGATCAACGTGTCGTGGCTGACCGGTGAAGTCAGCCTGGATCGAGATATATGAGTCTGAATCCAACCTCCCTGCATCGCGATACCGGTCCCGGATCTGCGCTTCGCTTGTCCGGGATACCTTGTCGGCTCAGCCGACAAAGTGGCTTCACTCTGATCGAGGTCATGGCGGCATTCATGGTGTTCGCGCTGCTGTTCGGCGTCTTGCTGCAGATCATGTCGACCTCGGTGACCAACACGCGGCTGGCCAGCGATTACACGCGTGCGGCCCTTTGGGCACAGTCCAAGCTCGACATGCTGGGGCTGGAAGAAATGCTCGAGCCCGGCACGCGCAGCGGGCGCTTCGATGACGATTTCCACTGGACCCTGGAGGTTCGGGAAGAACTGGTTGCCGACGAGCGCGGCATTGATCTGCTCGAACTGCCGGTCAGTCTCTACCACGTCACTTTGACGGTGGAGTGGGGTGAGCACCGACCGCGCCAGGCCGTGTTCGAGACCCTGCGTTCGGTCGATACCCATTGGGAAGAGCGGCAGATGGCAGGTCCCCGATGATGCAGTTGCGGCAAATGCGCGGGTTCACGCTGATCGAGGTCATGCTGGCAATCAGCCTGGTGGCTCTGGTCATGGCCATGGCCTACGGCGGTTTTCGGGCCGCCGTGCGGGCCTCGAATACCGGCGAGGTCATCATCGAGGAGAACAACCGCCTGCGCGTCGTGCAGCAGTTCGTTCGGCGCCAGCTCATGCTGGCGCAGGCGCTGGCCATCGAGGAAGACGAAACGAACGGGGAGCGTATCCGCTTCCTCGGTGAGCGCGATCGCGTGCGTTTTGTCTCGCCGATGCCGGGCTACCTCAGCTACGGCGGTTCCTATGTGCAGCAGTTCAGTATCGAGCGCGGCACCGAAGGCTATGAGCTGGTGTATTACTACGCCATGCTCAATGGCTATGAACCGGGTGATCTCGAGGCACATGACGGCATCGTGTTGCTCGAGGGGCTGTCGCGCGGCGAATTCCATTTCCTGGGCATGAATCCCGAAGACCAGGAGGTCTTCTGGGCCGATTACTGGGAGTTGCCCGAAGAGTTGCCAATGGCGGTGGCGGTGGAGATCGACCTCCAGCGCGAGCATGGCCAGATCTGGCCGGATCTGGTCGCGCCGGTGATGGTCGATGCCGGGCTGCCGAACGGTAGGGCACGCATCGAGCGTGCTTCCGACATTCTGGTGCCACGCGGTGGTCAGCGGGAGCGCCGTTGATGCCTGGACGGTTCCGGGTGCGAGGCATTGCCCTGGTGGTGGTGCTGTGGATCCTGGTGCTGCTGAGCATCACGGTCGGCATTTATGCCATTCTGGCCCGGACGGAGGGCCTGCAGGCCCGCTTCCTGTTTGACGAAACCGCTGCCCGCTATGCGGCCGAGGCCGGTATTCACCGGGCCGTGTTCGAAATGCGATCGACCGACATGGAAACACGCTGGGTGCCGGACGGGCGGCCTTACGCCATGCCGTTCGGTGAGGCGGAGGTGGAGATTCGCATCACCGACGAGTCGGGCAAGATCAACCTCAATTCAGCCGACGCGGAACTTCTGACCGATTTCTTTATCTCACGCGGTGTTGAGGAGCTTGAGGCGCTGCACCTGGCCGACGCCATCATGGACTGGCGCGATCCCGACGATTTGCCCCGGCTCTACGGTGCCGAGATCGACGATTATCTGGCGGCAGGCTATCCTTACGGTCCGGCCAACGAGGATTTCCGGTCGGTCGATGAACTGCAGCAGGTCATCGGCATGAGCTGGGAGCTGTACCGCGAGGTCGAGTCCTACCTGACGGTGCATTCGGGACGCGGGCAGATCAATCCTGCCTTTGCCCCGGCAGAGGTGTTGGCGGCGCTGCCGAACATTGATCCGGAAAGCGCCGAGATGTTCGTGGAGGAGCGCTGGCAGTTCCATCCGGCCGACCAGCAGGCGCTCATGCTGCCCGATGGACAGATGGTCAACTTGCAAGGCGGCGGCCGGACCTTTAGCATTCGCTCGCGCGCCACGCTGGAGAACGGCATCTGGAGCGAGATCGAGGCAACAGTGAGCCTGGGAACCGATACCCGGGGCAGGCCATTTCGTATACAGCGCTGGCGAGACAATATTGAGAGCCGATGAATCAGAGTGTCATCAACGACTATTGGGCCGAACTCGTTGCCCGCTACCGCTCCAGTCCCCTGCCGGGGTTCTTGCGCTGGTGGGGTGGCGAGCTTGCCGGCCTGGTCCCCGAATCCTTTCGCGACCGCATGGTGCAGCCGCGCCCGGAGCTGTGGCTGATTCCGGACAGCGACAACGGTAGCCTGACCATCTGGTCGGGCGGTGAAGAGCCCGAGCAGATCGACGTGTTCGGGGCAGCCGAAGACGCCGAGTTGCTGCGCGACCGCTGGGCTGGTCTGGTCCAGAACTTCGAGGACGGAAATCCGGAGATTCGCTTGTGTCTGCCCGAAGGCGAGGTATTGCAATGCCCGGTCGAATTGCCGTTGGCCGTCGAGTCGGGGCTGGACCAGGCCCTGCGTTACCAGCTCGATCAACTTACCCCGTTCCAGGCTGACCAGGTCTACTTCGATCACGACGTGGTCGCCCGTGACACAGCGCATGGTCGCCTGAAGCTGGAATTGCGCCTCGTGCCGGTCACCCGGGTCGATAATCTGCGTGAGCGGCTGGCGGCAATCGGCATTCGCCCGCACGCTATCGACGTGATCCGCGATGGTGACTTGCCGGTCAGCCAGGGGTTCAACCTGCTGCCCGAGGCCGAGCGTCCGAATTATATTTATGCTCGTGCTCGCATGAACTGGTTGCTGGCCGGGGCCGCCGTTTTGTTGCTGGCGCTCGTGATGGCACAGTCGCTTTACCTCCGCGGCCAGACCGTGGACAAGCTGCAGGCTGAAGTCAATAACCTGCGCACCGAGTCCGAGGCGGTCATGGGCTTGCAGCAGCAACTCGAGGATTCGCTTGCTGCCGCCAATTTCCTGGCCGAGCGTCGTCGTCGTCAGCCGGTAACCATCCAGGTGCTCGATGAGGTGACACGGGCGCTGCCCGACGACATCTGGTTGCAGCAGCTGCAGGTGCGCGGCAACGAACTGATGATGCAGGGGCTGGCCGACGGCTCCCAGCGTCTGATCGAATTGATCAACGATTCCGAATTGCTGACCGACGCCGAGTTTCGCGGCTCGGTGAATGTCGACCCGAACAGCGGTCGCGAGCGGTTCAATGCCCAGGCACTGATACGGACGGGGAGGGCGGTCAATGCAACTGATGCCGAACCTGGAGAATAATCGTCCGCTGGCTATCGGCTTGTTGGCGATCGCGGCGTTGGCCGTCTACCTGGTCGGGTTCCACTGGTTCGTGGTGCGCCACATGGAACTGGGTGAGGAGATTGGTCTGCTCGAAGAGCAGGTCGCCCGCTTCAAGGCTGCCGTCGAACGTCGTCCGCAACTCGAGACCCAGCTCGAGCGATTGCAGACCGAGCGACTCGACAGCGCACTGTTTCTGCCGGAGTCCAATTTCAATACCGCTGCCGCCGGCATGAATCGGCACCTGCGGGATATCATCAACACCGAGGCGGAGACCGCCGAGCTGTGTTCGATCGTATCGACCACCAACCGACCCGACCAGGAGCCCGAACGTTTCGAGCAGGTCACGGTCAATGTGCGCATGACTTGTCCCTTGCCGGACCTGGTCAAGGTGCTATACGAACTGGAAAACAGCGTGCCGCTGGTTTTCGTCGACAACCTGATGATCAATCAGCGCGTGCCGGCTGATCGGGCCGGAAGTCGCGGTGCGGCCGATTACGGGCAGATCGATGTGCGATTCGATATGTACGGATTTTTGACCGAGCAGGCGTCGAGGTAGTCATGCTGGATCCGCAACGAAATCTGCTGACACTGATTCTCGTCGCCGTGCTTGGCGTGCTCGGGGTCACCGCACTGGGCTCGATGTTTCTGCTCGGGCGGGTCGATGTGGATCGGATTCCGGCCAGTGGCTCCACGGCCGTCGACGATGTTCAGGCCGATGTGCCCGAGACCGGTCTGGCCGAGTTCGAACAGTATTCCTCCATCATGGAGCGACCTGTCTTCTTCTCCGATCGTCGCCTTCCGGTCGTGGAGCTGGCCGATCAGGGTGATCCCGGCGATGTCGAGGTCGAGCCGATCGAGCCGGAAGAGGAAGTGGCCGACTTGCGTGCCGGTGTCGCCGGTATCGTGATCACGCCGGAGATGAAACTGGCCATGGTGCGTGACGATGAGGCCGGCAAGACCTTCGTGCTGCGCGAAGGCATGAGTCTGGAAGGCGAACAGGCGGCCTGGATGATCGAAACCATTGGGCCGCGCGAAGTCTCATTCGTCTCCGTGGATGGACGACGCACCGGCCTGGAATTGCAGGTTCACACCAGCGGACTCACTGTCGAGACCCCGCGCCCGACCTCGCGCCTGGCGCAGCGCGACACTGAATCCGAAGAGCGGCCCGACCAACCGGCCGAAGATGGCCGTGAGGACGAGGAAGTGAGTGACGAGGCTCGCGCCCGGGCCGAAGAAATACGCCGTCGCGTGGCTGAACGCCGGGCCGAACTGAGGGCCGAGGCCGAACGCCGTGCACGTCAACGAGACCAACAGGATAACGATGGCTGACAAGACTTTTTCTGACCTGCGATCCATGCTGCGCAACGCGGTTGTCATTGTGGCGGCGCTACTGCTGCTGGGCGGTTGCGGCACCCTGTCCGAACGCGACGA
>SKXY01000247.1 GCA_007128175.1 Wenzhouxiangella sp.
AGCACCACCGGCAGTGCGTGGCTTTCCAGTTCCAGGTCCTGTTGCAGGCGTCGGGCGCGGCGCAGGCGGCCGAGCTGACGGACGGGAAAGCGCCATTGTGACTGACCCAGCGGCTCGACCACGCCTTCGTTCACCCACTCGATAAGCAGTTCACGGCTGACATTGCAGACTCGACACAACTCGTTGAGCTCGAGTTCGGCTTCTTGTTCAAGCACTTCGATGGTATACCGGGTCATGCCGCCACCTCCATGTCCGAGCGCGGATTGAAGGACTGTTCACTCTCAAGCTGTCGGTAGAGTTCGCGCTGGCGTTCGCTGGTGGCCTTGGGCACCACTACCTTGAGTGTCACCACCTGGTCGCCGGCCGGCTTGCCGGGCAGTCCCCGGCCCTTGAGCCGCATGCGCTTGCCGCTGGAAGCGCCAGCCGGGATGTTCATCGCCACCTTCCCGCCGAGCGTCGGCACGTTGACCTTCGCACCCAACGCGGCCTCCCACGGGGCAATCGGCAGGGTCAAGTGCACGTTGCGCCCGTCGAGCTCGAACAGCCGGTGCGGCCGGATATCGACCTCCAGGTAGAGATCCCCTTTCGCACCACCGCCGAACCCCGGCTCGCCCTGACCGGCAAGCCGAATCTGCTGCCCCGGCGTCACACCGGCGGGAATATTGACGTCCAGGTTCTGCTGTCGCCGGATCATTCGACCGTCCGCCCCCGGCTCCGCGCGGTTAAGGGTGATGCGTCGCTGCCCCCCGGAGAATGCCGTTTCCAGGTCGACCTCGATGCGGGCATGGATGTCACGCCCGGGCGCGCTTCGCTGACGCCGACCGCCCATGCCGCCGCCGAACAGGTTCTCGAAGAAGTCGCTGAAATCGGAAAAGCCAGCGGGACCCTCGCCGGCGCCGGCCTGGCCGAAACCGCCGCTCCAGCCCGGCGGCGGCTGAAAATCCTCGCCACCGCGCCAGCCGCCGGCGCGCAACTGGTCGTACTGCTTGCGCTTTTCCGGATCCTTCAGTACCTCCCAGGCCTCGCCGATCTCCTTGAACCGATCTTCGGAGCCGGCTTCCTTGTTCAGGTCCGGGTGGTATTTGCGTGCCAACTTGCGGTAGGCGCGCTTGATTTCGTCGGTGCCAGCATCAGGCTCGACGCCCAATGTCTTGTAGTAATCCCTGAATTCCATGACCTGCCTCACATCCTCGTCTGCTCCCCATTCAATGGGGACGGCCGACGGTCACTCAAGGCAGGGCCACACGCTCCCCCCGACCGGCCGAGGCCAGCCGCAACAGGTAATGCTCATCGTGAGTCTGCTCGGCCAGGCGCTCCAGACACTCCCGCAAGGCCTGTACGGACCCGTTTTCGCCACCGCGCACAGCAGCCAGTTCGGTCAGCAACTCCGGTTCGGTCAGTCGCCACCCTCCCAGTCCCAGCGCCTCGCGCAGTTCAAGACATTCTTCGGCCGCCTCGCGCGCCGGCTCATAACGCGCCTCCTCAATGGCGCGGGCGGCATAACTGCAGAGAGCGGCACTGAGTACGGTGCGACCGGCACCACCGATTTTGCGTGCCTTTTCGATCACCTCGGAGTAGGCGTCGATGCCCACTTCGGGATCCAGTCGGACCCGCAGATTGGTGACTTCCAGTTCGGCCTGCAAACTGTAAGGGTGCGTGCTGCCCAGTCGACCGTTCATGATCGCGGCCGATTCGCTGAAGTACGCCAATGCCTGATCGTGATCGTTGCGCGCAAAAGCGAGCTCGCCCAGGCCGATCAGCACGGCACCGTGATCGGGCGATTCCTCGCCGACGAAGCGACGTGCCACCTCGCGGGCCGCCACCAGCTGCCCCTCCGCCGCCTCGTACTCGCCCTGTACTGTCAGCAAGCGGCCGAGATGAATTCTTGCTGCCGCCATGGCACCCGAATCGCCGTACCTTTCCTCACGCGTCTCGATCACCCGGCGCAGGCGCCGCTCGGCCTCGTCGCCGCGCCCCAACCGATCCAGACTCAGGGCGAGGTTGCTCATCACCGACAGGGCATCGTTCGAGTCGCCGCGCCCCATGGCGAACCACAGCGCTTCGGCTGCTTCGAGATGGAGTACCGCCTCCTCGAGCTGACCGCCGATCAGCAGGGTGGTACCGAGATTGTTCTCGGCCCGTGCCATCAGCGGCCACGGCCCCGGCGATGCCCCGACCGCCAGTTCACGCGCGCGCCTGAGATCGTCCACTGCCTCGTCCCAGCGGCCCAGATCGCGCAGCAGACGCCCGCGAATCTGCAGCACATCCGATCGTCGAGCGGGATGCTGTCCGGGGAAATCGTCGAGGATGTCCAGCGCCTCGTTGATCACCTCGTAGCCGTCCTGCATCCGGCCCTGTCGATGGTAGACCTGGGCCAGGTCACGAAAGGCCATCGAGCGCAGCACCGGGCTCACATTCTCGTCGTCGTACTCGACGAAACCCGACAGCAGGGGCTCGGCGGAGGAATAGTCGTGCAGGGCGATCATGATCTCGCCGAGCACCGCCATGACCTGCTGCTGCACCACCGGATCCTCGCTCAACCAGTCCTCGGCCACATCGGCGGTGCGATCGAGCAACTCGCGTGCCGTCAATTCCCCGGTGTCCTCGGCCAGTCCCCCGACCTCCCGGAACAGGAACAGCAAATGCTCTCGTACGGCCTCCGAAAGCGCCGCCTCGGTTTGCGCCACGTCACGTTCCAGCGCCACCACGCGTGCCTGCCAGGCCGTCACACTCACACCGATGAGTATGCTCACCAGAGCCAGCGAACCCAGAGCCGCAGCCAACCGGTGGCGTCGTACCCACATACCCAGCCACTCTGCAGGCGACGGCTGACGTGCCCGAACCGGCAGGTTGTCGCGCACTCTCTGTATCTCGAGCAACAGCGCATTGACCGTGGCATAGCGCAGGTCGGGTTCGGCAGCCGTGGCCCGTTCGATGATCGCCTTGAGGTCACGCAAGCGGCGGCAATCGCGCCAGGCCGGCAACGGCTCGTCACCGCGTCCCGGAGCGGCACCGAATATCATCCAGTGCAGCAAGGCGCCCAGGCTGTAGATATCGGCGGCGGTATTGACTGGCTGGGCCGCCAGTTGCTCGGGTGCCGAGAAGCCGGGCGTGAGAGCATCGCTCAGCTCCGCGCCCGCTCCGGCATCGAGCAGCTTGGCCACACCGAAATCCAGCAAACGGGTCTGCCCTTCGGCCGTGACGATCAGATTCGATGGCTTGATGTCGCCATGCACCACGAGCTGCCGGTGAGCAGCTGCGACCGCCATGCAGGCGTCGCAAAAGACATCCAGCATGCGCTCGTGGCCCGGCAACTCGTCCGCCACCCACTCGTCCAGCGTCGGCCCGTCCACCCACTCCATGACCAGGTAAGGCCGGCCGTCCTCGGTCAAACCGCCGTCGAGCAGACGGGCAATGGTGGGGTGATCGATCCGCGCCATGACCTGGCGCTCGGCCTCGAGCAACTCGGCCAGCTGGTCACTGGCATGACGGATCACCTTGATCGCCACCTGCATCTCGAAGGCCCCGTCGGCACGCTTGGCACGGTACACCTCGCCCATGCCGCCGGCGCCCACCGACTCGATGACTCGCCACGGACCCAGGCGGGTATCGGCCGGAATCGGGGTTGCAAACTGCCGCTCTCGTTCCTGCAGAGCCTCGCCGACCAGGTCGCGGGCCGAACGATCGAGAAATCCCGCCGGTTCATCCATGGCGCGCAGCAGCTTCGCCAGCCAGCCGCCCAGGCGCGGGGCACGATCCCGGCACTCGGCCACGAATCGCACGCGTTCGTCGGGTTCCAGATCCAGCGCCCTTTCGAGCAGCCGGTCCAGCATCTGGCGGCGGGCGGAAGTCAGTCTTCCCTGCGTGCTGTCGGTTTCACTCACGTGCAAGGCCTTGCCGGGATCACAGTTGCTCCATTTCCACCAGCAACCAGGCACGGGCGCGGTCCCAGTCGCGCTGGACCGTGCGCATTGAAATATCGAGCATCTCCGCGATCTCCTCGGCCGTCATGCCGCCAAAGAAACGGGCAATTACCACTTCGGCCAATCGCGGACTGACCTGCTCGAGTCGCGCCAGCGCCTCGTTGACCATCAAGACGGTCTCCTCGCCATGAGAGTCGCTGTCGGTGATCAGCTCCTCGTTGAGCGAGACCGGAACCTGCCCGGAACCGCGCTTGGCCGCCAGCTTGCCGCGGGCATGATCGACGATGAGCTGGCGAATGGCCAGCGATGTCAGGCGCTTGAGATGCAGGCGATTGCGGAAGTCCTGGTTCGACGAGGCCTTGAGCTTGAGAAAGGCCTCATGTACCAGTTCGGTGGTCTGCAGTGTCGGGCTGGCACCGAAACGTGCCTGCTGACAACGTGCCACCTCGCGCAGATCGTCGTAAATCAACGGCAGGATACGGTCGATGGTATCGGGCTGCTCGCGCAACTCCGACAACAACCGTGTCACTTCCCCTTCCGGAATGGCTTCCTGCGAAGTCGGCACTAGTGAACCCCGAACGTGATGAATTTTCGGCAATTTTGCCACAGACAATCTTAACCGATACCGAACGTACAAGGTTTCAGG
>SKXY01000075.1 GCA_007128175.1 Wenzhouxiangella sp.
AACCGCGCGGACCATCCCGGCGGGGCACTTCGCCTCCCAGGGCGCAGAACGCCTGAACCTGAGAGGCCCTCAACACATAGAGCGTCGAATGACGCGATTGCGGACAGCCGATTGCCAGGAAAGTCGGGATCGTTCCCGATGGCCGGCGATTTCCAATGGCCGACCGTGCCCGCCACCCGAGCATGGAAAGCACTTCCCCTGTCTTTTCCCAGCGTCGGATTTCGTAATTCCGGACAGGCCATTGCCAAGATCCCGCCGCTCGTGCCGGGATCCGGAGCATTTTTGCTAGACTGAAACCAGGCTCTGGGCGGCCCGATTTTCCGAGCCATGAGGTGGACAGACGGGGACTGCATGAACGAATGCAAAAGGAGGAGACTGGCTCGCAGCAGGCGGCGTGCGCTGGATCGCCTGCTGAAGGAATATCTCGGGGTCCCTTCAAAACGCCGTGCAGCTTTTCTCGAGCGCTGCAATGCGCGCTGGCCGCGCCTGGCCGCCTGGCTCCGCGAACTGATATCGGCCGATCGCGGCATCACCCTGACACTGCTCGATCATCCCCTCCAGGAAATGGCCCAGGAGGCGATGACTCATATGGATCAAGCCTTGAGCAACCGGGTCGAGCCCGGCTGCCGCCTGGGCCCCTGGAAGCTTCTGGAAGCCGCCGGGGAAGGCGGAACCGGCGCGGTTTACCGGGGTGAGCGAGCCGATGGCGCCTTCGACAAGACGGTGGCCATCAAGCTGTTGCGCTTGCGCGACGCCGGCCTGGGGGAACAGCTTCGGCGCGAGTGCCGCCTGCTGGCACGACTGGAACACCCCTCCATCGCCCGGCTGCTCGATGCCGGTATCGATGAGCGGGCCGGTCCGTTCCTGGTCATGGAATGGGTGGAAGGGTGCGACCTGTCGGACTGGATCGCGGAGTGCCCGACTCAGCGCCAATGCCTTGATGTGCTTATGGCGCTGTGCGAAGCCGTGGACCACGCCCACCGGCAATTCATCGTTCACGGCGACATCAAGCCGGCGAACGTGCGCATCGATACCAACGGACAGGTCCGGCTGCTGGATTTCGGCATTGCCCATCTGCTGGGTGCCGTGGATGAGGAGCGCCCGGCCTTCGGTGGGTTGACGCCTGTCTTCGCGCCTCCGGAACAGCATCGCGGTGAGCGGCTGGACGCCTGCGCCGATGTCTGGGCGCTGGGTGTCCTGATGGCCTGGCTGCTGAACGGAGGCCGGCTGCCCGACATCGACAAGGACCGCTGGCCGCTCGAAGAGCCGGCTGCATCCGGCAGGGAACGGCATGCCATCATCGCGAAGGCCACTGCTCGCGATCCCCGGGATCGCTACGCCAGTGCAAGAGAGATGCTCGATGATCTGCGCTGTTACCGGACGCATCGTCCCTTGCAGGCGATGCCGGCCGGGCCCGGCTACCGGGTACGCAAATTCCTGCGGCGCAATCCGGTGCTGATCGGCGGCATCACGGCCACCGCCAGTGTTCTGGTGGCCGGGCTCATCACCACGGCCGTGTGGTACCTGGAAGCCCGGGACAGGGCCGCGGAACTGGCCAGCGTCGTCGACTTCCAGGCCCGGCATCTCTCCGGCGTCGATGCGCGCGACATGGGAGCGGCGATGCGCCGCGACCTGCTCGATCAGCGACGAGAGGTTCTCGTGTCCTCGGAGCATTCCGAGGAAGAAGTCGAAGCAGAGCTGGAAGCACTGGAGACCTTGCTGGCCGGTGTCAACTTCACCGACATGGCACTGGCCACGCTCGATGAGGGGATTTTCGACCGCGCCCGCCAGACCATCGACCAACGGTTCGATGACCAGCCGCGCATTCACGCCAGCCTGTTGCAGACGCTGGCCCGAACGTTGCGCGAGACCGGCCTGATCGAACAGGCTACCGAACCCCAGGCCTCGGCGCTTGCATTGCGCTCCGAACTGCTGGGGGATGACGCCGAGGAAACGCTCGAGTCCCTGCATGAATCCGGCGTGCTTGCCTACGGAATGGGCGATTTCGATACCGCACATGATCGACTCGAGCGGTCACTTGAACACCGTCGTCGAGTTCTGGGTCGCGACCACCCCGATACGCTGACCAGCGCCCACGAACTGGCCCGGACCCTGCGTCGCCTTGACCAGCTGGAACATTCAGGGTCGCTGACTCGCGAAACGCTGCAAGTACGACAGAAACGCCTGGGTGACGATCACCCCGACACGATCGCAAGCCAGGCCGAACTCGCGGCATTGCTGCGTCACCAGGGACAACTCGAGGAAGCCGAACCTCACTACCGCGAAGTCGCCAGGCAACGTCGCGAGACACTCGGCGCGGACCACCCCGATACGCTGGAAGCGATGAACAACCTCGGGCTGTTGCTGGCCCAGAGCGAGCACTTCGAGGAGGCCGAGACGATCTACCTGGAAACCCTGGAACGACGCAAAACGGTGCTCGGCGAACATCACCCATCGACGCTGATCTCGCTCAGCAACCTGGCGGTGTTGATGCGAATGACGGAACGATACGATGAGGCCGAGGCGTATTACCGCGACAACCTGAGGGCCATTGAAGTCTACGGCAGGCACCATGTCGAAACCGCCAGGCTGAATAACAACCTTGGCATGCTGTATCGCTATACCGGCCAGCTGGATGATTCCGAACACTACCTGAGAGAGGCAATTGAAACCCGCCGACTTGTCTATGGCGCCGATCATCGCTCCACCCTGATAGCGAAACACAACCTGGCCCGGACTCTGCTGGAGCAGCAGCGGCTGGAGGAAGCGAAGCAGTTACAGGCCCGAGCGGTGGACGGCATCAAACAGGCGGTCCCACCTGATCACTGGTTCCGTGGCGCTTTCCTGGGAAACTACGGTCATATCCTGATGACAATGGAGAAGTTCGAACAGGCCGAGTCCGCGCTCCTGGACGCACACGAGATCCAGGCCGCGGCCTTCGGACTCTCCCACCAGAGAGCCACGGAAACCGCCGGCCGGCTGGGGGACCTGTACGATGAGTGGGCCGACCATGAACCCGGGGCGGGCCACCGCGAAAGCCGCGATATCTGGCTGGCGAAGCTTGATGAGATCAAGCGGGAGGACGGCCGCTAATGTCCATACAACAGGGGGAGGTGACCCGACTGCTGCGACAGGTAGAGCGCGACCAGAACATCTACGACCAACTGTCCCGGCTGGTCTACGACGATATCCGACAGTTGGCCCGTGCACGCCGCGGGGAGATGAAAAGCTCGCCCACCCTGCAGACCACTGCCGTGGTGAACGAAGCGCTCATCAAACTGTTCAAGGGCGATCCGCAGATTTCGGACCGGCGCCACCTCATGTGCCTGATGAGTCGGGTGATTCGCCAGATCATTATCGATCACGCGCGTCGGCACATGCGACAGAAACGAGGCAGCGATGCCATTCGTGCCGACATCGATCTCGAGGACATGGCGCAACCCTCTCCCGATATTGCTCACCTGTTGGACCTGGATGCCGCGATCGACCGCCTGGAAGAAGTCGATCCGGAACTGGCCGAACTGATCTGTGCCCATTACTTCGGCGGACACTCGGCCGAAGAACTGGCTGACTTGCATGGCGTGTCGCGGCGAACCGTCCACCGTCGCCTTCAGCGCGCCAGCACCTGGCTGCGTTTCGAACTCAACCACTAGAAGCTTGCCGCCGGGTCCGGCAGCTTGAACTCAGTCGTCGAAGTCGCCGATCTGCTGGCGGCGGCGATTGACCTTGAGCTGGAAGACGTCGGGGCGGGAGTAGTGGCCGGTCGGGTCGAACTTCTGGCGGGCACGGCGTACGCGGGCATGATCGATCTCGGCGGTGAACACGCCGGACTGGTCGACCACCGGCTCGATCAGCCAGTTGCCGTCGGGTCCGGCCAGACAGGAGCCGCCGCGCGCCCAGGGCATGTCGGCTGTTGCCTGCTTCAGTGTTGCCGCATGGGGCAAGTTGTCGGGCCAGTCTTCTTCACGCATCAGGCCCGCCACCGACAGCGTGTAGCTGCGACTCTCGATGGCCATGAAACGGGTGATCTCGCGGGTGTTGCGCGGGTTGCCCGGCCAGATGGCGACGTGCAGGTCCTCGCCCTGGGCCTGCAGCGAGGCACGCGCCAGCGGCATCCAGTTTTCCCAGCAGTTGAGCGCGCCGACGGTGAAGCGGCCCAGTGAATGGGTGCGAAGGCCGTGGCCATCGCCGGTGGCCCAGACCAGTCGTTCCTCGAAAGTGGGCATGAGCTTGCGCTGCACACTCCGGATTCGACCGTCCTTGCCGATGACCACGGCGCTGGCATAGACGCTTTCGCCGCGCGATGCCGGTCGTTCGAGTACGCCGAGCACTACCATGGCCGCACAGCGGCGCGCGGCTTCGCAGACAGTGTCGAGATGGCCGGCCTCGATATCCACCGCCTGATCGACGTAGTGGGCGTAGAGATCGGCCTGCAGGGTATTGTCGAAACGCGCACCGTCGGTGCGATCGACCCAGAAGGGATAACCGGGCACCAGGCATTCGCCGAAGGCGACCAGTTCGGCCCCGGACACGGCGGCCTGATCGATGGCTTCGACCACGCGCTCGA
>SKXY01000028.1 GCA_007128175.1 Wenzhouxiangella sp.
CCCGCCTTGCGCGCCTTGGGCGGGATGTTGATCAGCTTGTTGCCCTTGCCACGGGCCAGTTCCGGCAGATCGCAGACATAGTAGGCGAGCAGGTAGCCCTCGGTGGTGGCACACACGATCACGCCCTCTTCGGGGTCGTTGACCGGGCAGACAGGCAACACGTTCGAACCGTCGGGCACGGTGAGTGCCTGCTTGCCGGCCTTCTGCCGTGTATGCAGATTGGATAGCTGGGTGACGAAACCGTAGCCGGCGGTGCTGGCCAGCATTACCCGATCTTCCGGGGCACCGATAGCCAGGCTGCGGAAAGCGGCGCCGGCCGGTGGCGAGAAACGCCCGGTCAGCGGCTCGCCCAGGCTGCGCGCGCTGGGCAGTTCATGGGCGATCAGCGAGTAACTTCGCCCGGTGGAGTCGAGGAAGCACGCCGTCTGCGTGCTGCGACCGCGTGATGCGGCCAGGAAGCCATCGCCGGCGCGGTAGTTGAGTTCTTCCGGCTTGATGTCGTGGCCCTTGGCCGAGCGCACCCAGCCGTTCTCGCTGAGCACCACCGTGACCGGCTCGGACGGCACCAGGTCGGTTTCCTTCAGTGCCTGCGCGGAGCCGCGTTCGACGATGGGCGAGCGGCGCTCGTCGCCGTACTTCTCGGCGTCTTCCAGCAATTCGTCGCGAATCAGCCGAGTCAGTTTCTTCGGCGAGGCGAGGATGGCCTCGATCTGCTTGCGTTCGGCTTCGAGTTCGTCCTTCTCGCCCTGGATCTTCATCTCCTCGAGTTTCGCCAGGTGGCGAAGCTTGAGTTCGAGAATGGCCTCGGCCTGCGTGCCGGTCAGGCCGAAGCGTTTCATCAGCACCGGCTTGGGTTCGTCCTCGGTGCGGATGATGTGGATGACCTCGTCGATATTGAGGTAGGCGATCAGCAGGCCGTCGAGGATATGCAGGCGATCGACGACCTGGTCGAGGCGGTGTTCGAGGCGCCGGATGACCGTCTGGCGGCGGTAGTCCAGCCACTCGATCAGCATTTCCTTGAGATTAAGCACACCGGGCCGGCCGTTGTTGCCGATGACGTTGAGATTGACCCGCGCGTTCTTTTCCAGGTCGGTGGTCGCGAACAGGTGATCCATGAGCTGGTCGAGATCGACCCGGTTGCTGCGCGGCACGATCACCAGCCGGGTGGGATGCTCGTGGTCGGACTCGTCGCGCAAGTCGGCGACCAGCGGCAGCTTCTTCGCCTGCATCTGGGCGGCGATCTGCTCGAGCACCTTGGCCGGCGAGACCTGGTGCGGCAGCGCGGTGATGATGACCTCACCGTTTTCGCGCTCCCACTTCGCGCGCTGGCGCACGGCACCGTTGCCGGTCTCGTAAACCTTGAGCAGTTCGTCGCGCGAGCTGACGATCTCCGGACCGCCGGGAAAGTCGGGGGCGGGAATGTGCTCGCACAACTCGGCCACGGTGGTTTTCTTCGGCGCCTCGAGCAGGCGAATGCAGGCCGAGACGACCTCTTTCAGGTTGTGGGGCGGGATGTCGGTGGCCATGCCCACGGCAATGCCCTGCCCGCCATTGAGCAGCACATTGGGCAGGCGCGCCGGCAGCAGCTTGGGTTCCTTGAGCGTGCCGTCGAAGTTCGGCACCCAGTCGGCCGTGCCCTGCCCCAGCTCGGCCAGCAGCGTTCTGGCATACGGCGCCAGGCGCGACTCGGTGTAGCGCATGGCGGCAAACGACTTGGGATCGTCGGGCGAGCCGAAGTTGCCCTGGCCATCGACCAGCGGATAGCGGTAAGAAAACGGCTGGGCCATCAGCACCATGGCCTCGTAGCAGGCCGAATCGCCATGCGGGTGGAACTTGCCGATGACGTCGCCGACGGTGCGTGCCGATTTCTTGTGCTTGGAGGCGGCGGAAAGGCCGAGCTCGCTCATGGCGTAAATGATGCGCCGCTGCACGGGCTTGAGACCGTCGCCGACATTCGGAAGGGCGCGGTCGAGCACCACGTACATGGCGTAGTCGAGATAGGCGCGCTCGGCGTAGGTGCGCAGCGGTTGTTGTTCGAATTCGCCGGAAAGAGTCTTGATGTCAGTCATGGGGCGAGATTGTCGCCCAAGCAGGCGGACCTTGCCACACCGAATTTGCCCCTGAATGCTCTATCGCCGTTATCGACCCAGGTCGACATCGCGATCGTTCACATCCAGCCAGGCAATAGTCTCGTCGCCGGCAACGAACTCGATGCGTGCGCGCTCGGGGTTGTAGCGCAGCGCCAGCCCGTTGCGACCATCCAGTTCGATCGGCACCCCGCCGTTGACGCGCAGGCTGTTGTCGCCGAGGTCGATGCCCGTGTCGAACTGGCCCAGAATGCGCAATCCGTAGCGGCCATGGGTGTGGCGATCGAGCTCGATACCGGTGCGGTAGTGGCCTGCGCCGGGCATGCCGGCAATACGCAGGCCGGCAGTCCAGCCGCCGTCCATGCCCGGCTGCCACCAGGGGTGCGAATCGGGCAGCGGGCCGGTCTGAACCTGCAGGCCGGCACTGCCGCGATGGGCCTTGTTCTGCACGTTCAGGCCGATCAGGTGCGAACGGTCATCACCCAGGTCGTAGGTTTCGATGTTGGCACCGATGGCGGTGCCGCTGCCCTTGGCGAACACATCCGCATGGTAGGCGGTCGACCAGCCCCCGCCCCGGTTCCAGAGATTGACGATACTGCCCACACCGTCGCCACGGTCATGGTTGGTATCGAGGTTGATGAACAGCGACCAGGGGAAGGACAGGCTGTCGGGCGGCAGGTCGTTCTGGTGCTGCAGGCTCATCAGCATGTGGGTATAGCCGGTACCGTCGGGATTGGGCGCCTCGTTGTATCGGCGATAGTCCAGCGGCGCGTTGATGGGCGCAAAACGATCCGGATCGGGCGCGGATGCGGCTTGTTCATCGATGTAGAGAGCCTCTTGCGGGCCAATCTCGACATGCGACCACTGCGGGAAGGGAAAGTCGGCCACCGCCCATACCACGCTTGCGGCCAGCAGCATGCCGACCGCCAGCGCCGCCGGCCAGCGAGAGCGTTGACTGCCAAGTCCGGAAGCGCCCTGTGCGGTGACGTATTCTTCCAGGTCCGTGCGCGAGATTCGCACCTTCGCGCCGACCCGGAACGCCGGCAATCGTCCGGCAGCGATTTCAGTATTGATGTCAGCAGACTTGACCTGGAGCAGGTGGGCTGCCTGGTCGGGGGTGAGTACGCGGCTGTGTTTCACATCAAGCTCCCGATTTGAATAGGAACCCGACCATCATAGCCTGCCCGGTCGATCGACCGGGCAAGCGCACGACTCAGAGCATCACCGCGGCAACAACGACCAGGGTAGCCAGTACCAGCGCACTGGCACCGGCAACCATCCAAATCGCCGGCCCGCTCCCGTCAGGATCGGCCGGCCTGGCGTCATCGGGCCGGTCCCCGGCCGGTGTGCGCTGTGCTTCGGTGGATTCGTGCAGAACCTCGAGCATCTGCTTGATCAGGGCATCATCAAAACGGAACGGATCGAACTTCTTGAGCCCGGCACGCTCGAGTTCCTTGCGCACCATCGCGTCAACCGACAGGTACTTCATTGCCCACAGCTTGAACTGGCGCTTTTCCACGCTGCGTTTGTCGAGCAAGGTCACGTCACGATGGCGTTCATCCTCGTGCAGCCGGTCGTATAGTGATTCGACGACCTCGCGCTCGCCCTCGAGACATTGGAAGAAGTTGCCGTCGCCATAGCAAAGCACGCCGCCGATTTCTTTCGGCTTGTTGTTGCGACGGGACTGCTGGAGGATGCGGCCGATCTCCGGCTCCACCCCGGTCGGATTGTTTGACGCTGCGACATTGGAACGGCTGGCATAGATCAGCTGGATGAGGTCGCTCATCGGGATTCCCCTTATTCTTGAGGTTGTATTGAACGAGGCCAGTACGATAAAGCTCAGCCGGGGGAAGGAATGTGAAAACGGCATCGCCGGGCGTCCTGGCGAGTCGAACAATCGTTACCATGAGTGGAATTGAACGGAAAACGGAGATGGCAAGGTGAACGGTTTCGTTGTTGTGGCCAGTATCGTCGTGATGGGCCTGATCGCACTCAGGATTGGCCTGCTTTCGGACCGTGCGGCCGATATCACCCGGGTCGTGATCGCGCTGCCAGCGACAGTCTATTTCGCGGCAATCGCCGCAACCGGATCCGGAAACCAGATCTTGTACGCGCTGCTGTTCGCCGTTTTTGCGCTGGTGATCCTTTTCAGGGCAACCCGGAACTTGATTGACCCGAACACCGGTTCAGTCGACGGGCGGGATTGAGGTCAATGCCGTCTTTCCCCGCAAGGGATTTTCGGTATCGGTGTGCCGCAGGATGTGTTGAGGCCGACGGCCGATGCGCATCAGGACGACATGGGATAACCCCCACCGGTTGGGGGAGAAACCTTGCGCCGGCTGATGCGTTGCGCTGACGCTCCATGCATCCTACGCCCTTCGATGAATTGTTGGTGCCGTCTCAATGGCGGGCCGCAGGAAG
>SKXY01000193.1 GCA_007128175.1 Wenzhouxiangella sp.
CACCCCGGAACAGCGACTGCGTCAGGCCCTGGATAATGACTGGATCAGCACGGTCTATCAGCCCATCATCCGACTGCCGGATCACCGCCTGGTCGGCTTCGAGGCACTGGCGCGGTGGCGGGACAACGACGACGAACAACTACCCGCCGAGGAATTCATCGCGCTGGCCGAGCGGACCGGTCTGATCGGTCAGGTCAGCGCGAAGATGATCCGCACCATCGGTGAGGAACTCTCCCCCTGGCTCAAGCGCAATCCCGAGTGCGTCATCGCCATCAACATCGCCCCGTCCGAACTCGATGACGACGCGCTACTCGACAAGCTCGATCGCGAACTGATCGAACGCGGCGTGCGTCCCGAACAGGTGTTCATCGAAATCACCGAGCGCACCATGGTCGAGAATGAATCAGCGCACGAGCGCATCGAACAGCTTTCCAGGAGGGGATTCAAGGTCTACGCCGACGATTTCGGTATCGGGTACTGCGGGCTGGCCTACCTCAATGACATGGACGTCGACGGTATCAAGATCAGCCACCTGTTCACCGCCGCGGTGGCCACGGAAAGCCCCAAGGCGGCCCTGGTGCCGCGCATTACCGAGCTGGCCCGCGAGCTGGGCCTGGACGTGGTCATCGAAGGAGTCGAAACGAAGGCGCAGGCACAATCCCTGTCCACCCTCGAACCGATTCTCGTCCAGGGCTGGCTGTATTCCTACGGCATCGACATCGACGAATTGATCGAGCGCTACGACACCAACCTCGACCTCCCACAACCCGAGTCAACAACCACAAGCTGAACTTGACCCGTTTTCGTGGGCTCCAAATGCGGTGGCTTGCGATGCAGCGAGCGGCACCCCCTCGCCCACTGCAGGCCACCGGAGCCTCATCAAAGCACCTCCACCTCCGTTTCGAACATTGGAATTTCGGTCATTCGACAGATTGTGATTTGGTGCTTGGTGCTTGGAAATCACAAGACCGATCCATCGCCTGAAGGCAAAATCTTACGGCTCCCCAATCGGGGTCGTTCAGGCCATTATCTTTCGACAGGCGGCCAACAACTGCTCCTCGCCGGCCAGCACCAGGTTGGCCGCATCGGCCAGCGGGATATAGCAATCGGCACCTGTCACCCGCGCCAGCGGCTTGCCGCCCTGCCCGGCCTCGACCAGCGCGGTGATGACCGACTCGGAAATGCCGCCGTCGGGACGCCCTTCGTCGAATATCACCACGGCCGAGCACGCCGCGGCATGCTCAATGATGGTTTCGCGATCGAGCGGCTTGAGCCAGCGCAGATCCATGACCCGCACCTTCGTCCCGTGCTGCCGCGACAGTTCGCGAGAGGTTCGCAAGGCCATCGGGACGCCGTTGCCGAAGGTGATGATCAACAGATCGCTGGCCGATTCGTCATAAATACGCGGTTGCCACGGGGGCAGCGACTGTTCCGGGGTTGGATAGGGAAAACTCCACAGCCCGTCGTCCTTGTCGTACAGGTCCTTGGTCATGTAGAGCGCGATCGGCTCGAGAAACGCCGAGACCCTGCCGTCCACTTCAGCCAATGCCGCCATGGTACGCAACATCATCACCGCGTCATCGCCACGCGACGGGCAGCCGATGACCAGGCCGGGAATGTCGCGCAGCGCGGCAATCGAATTGTCGTTGTGGAAATGCCCGCCGAAGCCCTTCTGGTAACCCAGGCTGGCGATCCGCATCACCATGGGATTGCGAAACTGGCCGTTGGAAAAGTACTGCAACGAGCAGGCCTCGCCGCGAATCTGGTCGCAGGCGTTGTGGAAATAGGCCAGGTACTGGATCTCCGGAATGGGCAGGTAGCCCATGGCACCGTACCCCTGGGCCAAACCAAGAATTGTGGTCTCGTCGAGCAGCGTGTTGAACACCCTTCGCCCGCCAAAACGTTTCGACAGACCCTTGGTGACCGTATAGACCCCGCCCTTGCGCGCCACGTCCTCGCCGAACACCAGTGCCTGCGGATACTTGACCATCAAGTCTGTCAGCCCACGATTGATCTGGATGGCCAGATGGCGGGGCGGCTGATTCTCCGGGAGTAGCTTCTCGTTGCCGAAGGCTTCAACACGCGCTTCGGGATCCGGACAACGGGCCGACTCGGCGGCCACCTGATCGACAGAAACCGGTGCCAGCGGCGCCATTACCTCTTTCAACGAGGTGATACGGCCGGCACCATCGGCCCGGTCGGCTTCGGCCAGACACTGCCGGTGAATGGACCAGTAACGCTGGTGAATCCGGGCCGGCGTCATCAATCCTCGCGCCACCACCAGTTCGGCCGAGCGTAGCAGGGGATCGGCACGTTCGGCCGCTTCGAGTTCCGCGGGCGGGCGGTACTCGATCTCGAAATCGGTTCCGGCATGCCCCATCAGCCGCGTGGTCTTCAGGTGGAGAAAGACCGGACGACGACGCCCCCGGCACTCGGCCACGGCCCGCTCCACTGCCTGCCAGCCGGCGGCCAGGTCGAGCCCGTCGGCGAAGTGATAGCTGATGCCGTGGCGACACGACATGCTGTCGGCCACCCAGTTGGTCGGTGTGGGCACGGAAATGCCGATGCCGTTGTCCTCGCACACCATCAGCACCGGCACCGGCAGGTTCTGGTGACGGCCCCAGGCCGCACTGTTGATTGCCGACTGCGCGGTGGCGTGATTGAGGCTGGCATCGCCGAAACTGCAGATGGCAATGGCGTCATCGGGCACCGGCAGGTCATGCCGCCCGCCGCGGCCGTGCGCAATGGCCAGCGCCGTACCCACCGCCTTGGGCAGGTGGCTGGCGATGGTCGAGGTCTGCGGCAACACCCACAGCGGCCGGCTACCCCAGACCTTGTGCCGGCCACCCGAGGCCGGGTCGGCCTTGGCGGCGGCGAACGACAGGCAGGTGTCACGAATGAAATCCATGCCCTCGATCTTGCGGTAACGCTCGGCCATGAAGCCGCCGGAACGATAGTGCAGGAAAGCCGGGTCGGTATGCCGGGTCAGCCGCCCGAGCAGGGCATTGCCTTCATGCCCGGACGAGCCGATGGTGTAGAAGACCTTGTTCTCGGTACGCTTGATCCGCGCCATCAGATCAAGCTGGCGCGACACCATCTGACTGTCGAACAACTCAAGCAGATCGGCATCGGGAATACCCGCCCCATCGGCCGCTTCGACCTGTCCGGATGCCAGCGCATCCAGGTGATCGAGAAACTGCCGGTCGACGACCTCGGCGCGGTTTATTTGACGGTTTGAAGCTGGCTTCGACATCGGGATCGTGTGTTCAAACGAGGGGGCTTCTGATGGGTTGGAAGGTTTCAGTGTTCAGGGTTCAGGTCTCGGGGGTGGCTTCGGCAGGGCTCGCAGGTGCACCGAGCTTTCTGGAAACTGCAGTCCAGGCAGACAATTTCCAAAGCCACCGAAGCCCGCCCTGAAACCTGAACCCTGAAACCTAAAAGGCGTTATGCCCTGTCAGTTCTCTCCCCACCACAAGCTGGTGCACCGTCTCGGTCCCCTCGTAGGTAATCACGGATTCGAGATTGAGCATGTGACGGATCGGCGAGTACTCCAGGGTGATGCCGGAACCGCCGAGCAGGTCGCGGCACTCGCGCGCGATATCCATGGCCATGCGCACGTTGTTCCACTTGGCCAGTGAGATCTGGGTCGGGTGCACCCGGCCTTCATCCTTGAGCTTGCCCAGACGCCAGGACATCAGCTGCGCGGCGGTAATGCGGCGGGCCATGTCGGCCATCTTGATCTGGGCGCTCTGGGTGGCGGCCACCGGACGGCCGAACAGTTCACGCTCCTGGCAGTAGTCCAGTGTTTCGGTCAGGCAGGCGATGGCCGCGCCGATCGGACCCCAGGTGATGCCGTAGCGGGCCTGGCTGAGGCACGACAGCGGCCCTTTCAACCCCTTCACGTTGGGCAGGCGATTGGCATCGGGCACGCGCACGTTGTCGAAATACAGCTCCGAGGTCACCGACGCTCTGAGCGACATCTTGGCATGGATGTCCCGGGCCTCGAAACCGTCGAAATCCTTCTCGACAATGAAACCCTGGACCCCGTCATCCGTGCGCGCCCAGACAATCGCGATATCAGCGATCGAACCATTGGTGATCCACATCTTGGCACCGTTGAGGATCCAGTCGTCGCCGTCGCGCTTTGCGTGGGTCTTCATGTTGGACGGGTCCGATCCACCGTGGGGCTCGGTCAGACCGAAGCAGCCGATCACCTTGCCGGCGGCCATGTCGGGCAGCCAGCGCTCCTTCTGCTCCTCCGAGCCGAAGGCGTGAATCGGGTACATGCAAAGCGACGACTGAACCGACACGAAACTTCTCAGGCCCGAATCGCCACGCTCGAGCTCCTGGCAGATCAGGCCGTAGCTCACCGCGTTGAGACCGGCGCAGCCGTAGCCTTCCAGGCTGGAGCCCAGCAGGCCCATCTCGGCGATCTCGGGAATCAGCTCGGACGGAAAACGTCCCTCATCGAAGCACTGCGGGATCAACGG
>SKXY01000255.1 GCA_007128175.1 Wenzhouxiangella sp.
CCCCCAGGCTCTGGCTGCCGAGGCTGGCCACGTAGATATTGCGCCGGGCGCCACTGGACACGGCAAGACCATAGGGGCTTTCCATGCCAATGACGTTGCCGACACCCTGGCGCCTGACTTCCAGCGGCGTGAGACGCCCGTAGTCGTCGCCACCCACGCTGGTGTTGCGATCGAGTATCACCATCGCATCGTCGAGCTGCGAGACAACATAGACGCGGTCGTCATCGGCATCGACGGCGATGTCACGCGGTCCCCGCAGGGCTTCGGCGCCGGCACTGAAGTTGGTCACTACCGAATGGAAACGGACCCGGCCGAACAGCGAGCTGACCGTGGGATCGGTCTCGCGCGCCAGGACGGTCACGGAATCACCGTCAAGCGAGGTCACCATCAGGTGGGCCCCGTCACGGGACAGCGCCAGCGCGCTGGCACTGGTCAGAACGGCACCCTCGGTGCCGTCGAAGAAGGCCTGCCGGTAATGCAGCGCATCGCCATCGATGTCGAAGACCACGACCGCGTCGGACTGACGCGAGGCCACGTAAAGATGCTGTCCATCGGCGCTGGCCACCAGTGCATTGGCGCCGAGCAGGCCGGATACGCCATCCACGCCCTCCTCGACGGTGTCGATGAATTCCAGCTCGCCCGTGTCGGTATCGCGCGAGAAGATGGCCACGGTGTGGTCGAATCGGCCGGCCACGTACACGTGCTGGCCGCTGGGTGAGACGATCACCGCGGCGGCACCGGACAGGCCCTCGGCCTCATCACTGTCATCGAAGATGGCCTCGACGAATTCGACCTCGCCCTGGGCGCTGCCGGGGTCGGGCTGGCGGAAATGGGCAATGGCTGCATCCCGTTCACTGACCACGTAAATGTCGTTGCCGTCATTGCTGTTGCCGACAACCGCCACGTCCACGGCGCCGTCCAGACCAGTCACGCCGGCGCTGCCATCCTTCAGCGCCTGTCGGAAGCGCAGGTGGCGGCCCGCCTCGGTGGCGCCCGGGTCGCGTTCGAGCACGACCAGGGCCCCGCTGTCAGCCGAGCCCAGCTGCCCGAAACCAGTCGCGAAGACCCAGCGCTCGTCGGGGCTGAGAGCCGCGGCGCGGGCGCCGAGCAGTCCGCTCGCCGTGTTGCCGAACCCGTCATCCTCCTCGTCAAACACGGCCTCGAGAAAGCCGAAGGTCGGATCGGGAGCGAGTCGCTCGAAAACGCCGAGCTGATTGGGCTGGGCAGCGGTAAAGACACTCAGGCCATCGCTGCTGAAGGCCACGCCACGCACGCCGGCAATACCACCGTTGAGCGACAGGTCCTCGTCGATCTCCGGCCAGCGATCACCCTCGGCCAGCATCTGGAAGGGAATCAGGGTGCCGATCAAGGGCTGACGACGGAACACCGACAGCCGATCGACCGCCGCTCCGCTGGCCATCAGGTGCTCTCCGTCGGGACTGACCGCGAGGGCAGCTAGACCGGACAGGGCGTCGGCATCGAAACCGGCCGCATCGGACAGGTCATCGATGGTATCGATCAGCAGGAGCTGGCCGTCGCCGATAGCGCGACCGAAAATCCACAGGCGGCCGTCACCGTCACCCGAACCGACATAGAGGTTTTCACCATTGGCGTCCATGACGGCGGCATCGGCCGCCGCGGAGAGGGGAATGGACTGGACCGGATCAAGCTCGCCGAAGCCCACCTCGCTACTGTCGCCCTGGCGTTCGAACACGACCACGTCGCCGGTGGCGACCTGCTCGGTCACCGTATCGAGAAACAGGGTCTCGTTGCCGTTGCCACTGTCATAAAGATGGATGCTGTCGATCCACCAGCCATCGGCGCCAATGGCGATTCCTTCGCCCAGGCCAAAACGCAGCATCAACGCGGTTCCGGCGGTCACTTCATCGCCCAGGTCAACGCGTACGGTGCTGAACTGTTCGTCCAGCCAGCCGTCACTGCGACCGCACCAGCCCTCGCGCCGGTCCAGTGGATTGCTTTCGGAACCGTTCTGGACACCGTTGTATCCGCCGGTATCGAATGTCGCGCCGGCAAGATCAGTCACGTCCCGCCAGGTCTCGCCGCCATCGATGGAGACTTCGAGCACGCCGACGTCGAAACACGAAAAGGGCGTGTCCAGTGAGTGCAGGTGTTCGAACTCCAGCACCACGCCATCGACTTCCGGCACCAGAATCGGGCGCTCCTGGGTCAGCCACTTCAGATCGATGCCCGAGGTGTTGTCGACGAAATAAGCTGTATCGTCGGGCCCGGAAAAGGCGTCGGAGGTGGTCCAGTCCGAGCCTTCGAAACCGGTCTGCAATCCGCGCCCGGTGGCATAAACGAACTGATCATCGGGTGAAATGGCCACGCTCAGCGGGCTCCACAGGCCCTCGTGGCCGGAATCAGCCAGTTCGGCGGCGTCGATCGATCTCCGGAAGCTGAGCGTGCCGGTACCGAAATCACGCTGGAAAACGGCCAGGGCGTTGTCGCGCCGTCCGGTCACGTAGACATGCTCACCGTCGTGGCTGACCACGACATCCGAGGCACCGCGCAGCCCTTCGACCGGCATCGTGTCACCGGGTTGATCGCTGCCATCGCGACGCGCTTCGGCGAATGTCAGGCGACCGAAGTCAGGAGAGCCGACTATATGATCGCGCTGAAATACCACGATGGCATCGTCTTCGGCCGCGGTCACGTACAGGTGGCGACCATCGGGGCTCAGGGCCATGCGACCCGCGCCAGCCATGTTTTCCACGGCCGTGCCGCTATCCTGGTCATCGGCCTCGCCGTCGACCTCGACTTCCAGCAGACTCAGATCCCCGAAACCGGGCCCGGGGATCACGTTGCGCTCGTAGACGGCCACGGCAGCCGGCGTTCCCGGATCATCGTCATTGCCGGGCTGTCCGGCTGCCGAGACATAGACATGGCGACCGTCGGCCGAGGTGATCACGTCGCCACTGGCAAACAGCTCGCCGGCGCCTACGAAGGTGTCGAAGATCAGGTCGCCGGGAATCGGGGTACTGGCATCGCATGACCAGCTGACATTGTCGAGCGACTCGGGCAGATGGTCCTGGACGGTGACCGGGACGTCGTCGGGTCCGTCGTTGGTGACGATGATCTCGAAGGTCACCTCCTCGCCGGGGGTGACGGTCTCGCCGGCCAGAATGCTCTTGACCACATTCAACTCGGCCGTCGCGGCCAGGCGGGTGGTCAGACGGGCTTCGCTGGTGGCGGGATCCAGATCGGTCAGGCCATCAGGCATCACCAGTTCGGCTTCGTTGACCAGCGTGCCGTCGGATTGCAACTCGTCGACAGGAACATGGAGATCCACGACTACGCGCGAGCCGGGCGCCAGGGCCAGGACCTGGTCCAACGCTCCGCTGCCGTTGACTTCCTGGTCACAGGTCGAGCCCCCGTCGGCGAAGGCACAACAGGCCTGGGCCAGATCCTCGCCCGGCGCATCGACCCGGCAATTCCAGCGGGCCTGGTCGGCCAGCAGGGCATCATCGTCGTCGAGCAGGTCACGCAGGGTGACGCCAGCGCCGGCCGCCGGCCCGCGGTTTCCGGTCCGGATGCGATAACCGGCAACCAGTTCCGTCCCATCCGGCCAATCGTCATTGCCTTCGTCGATGGTCTCCAGGCCCAGGCTGCTTTTGGTCAACCAGAAGTCGGCCACCGCGGAGATTGCCACGGCAGTGGTGTCAATGAGCGCGGCCGGGTTGAGTGCATCGACACCATCGGGCACCAGCTCGATGGTGTTGAAAATCTCGCCCTGACCATCGGAGGATGGATGCAGGCGCCCACCGGCCGTGAAGGTAAGCGTGGCACCGGAACCGATATCCACCTGGTGGCCATCGAGATCACCGGCCACGAAAGGCGTGGGCTGAGTGACCCCGCACTGGGCCGAGCCGCCACCGCTGGTACAGCAGGCATTGCCGCTCGCCTCGCAGGTCCAGCCCGTGCTGCCCGATTCGAAACCGACACTGCCGGGCCCATCGAACAGTTCGAAGGCATGCTCCAACGTCATTGCGGTCAGGCTGATGGGGCCGTTGTTGGTGATTTCGATGATGAATTCGAACGGCTCACCGGCCTGGACACGATCGTCCCCTTCGGACTGGCTGACCGAGATGTCGGTCGCCACGATCACATCGACCAGGTTCTGGCCTTCCTGCTCCTGACCGCGCGCGTCGACCAGGGTGGCGATGTTTTCCAGCTCTTCAACCGTGGCCGATGCCGCCAGCCGGGTGAAGACCTCGACGGTCACTTTCTGCCCGGCCGGGAGCATCAGGGGCAGATCCTCGATATCGCCGCTGTTACTGATGATCGGCCCGAGTCCTTCACAGGCCGCGGGAGGATAGACACCAAACACGGCCACGGCACTGACCTCCGGCTCGGTCAAACCGTCAATCGGTGCATCGGTGGCGGTGACATAGGCGCGTTCACCGCCCGGATCGAGCGTGATGGCCTGGGGAATGAGCTCGGTCTCGCCGACGCCATCGAA
>SKXY01000043.1 GCA_007128175.1 Wenzhouxiangella sp.
AGAGCCTGGCCGACCTCCAGCCCGGCGCACTGGTGGTGCACCTGGAACACGGCATCGGCCGCTATCTCGGCCTCGAGGTGCTGCAGTCGGGCGACAGCACCGGGGAATACCTGTGCCTGGAGTACGCCGACGAGGACAAGCTCTACGTTCCGGTCACCGACCTGCACCTGGTCAACCGCTATACCGGGGCCGATCCCGAGATGGTCGACCTTCACAGGCTCGGCTCGGAGCGCTGGCAACGCACCCGCCGCAAGGCGGCCGAAAAGGTGCGTGACGCCGCCGCCGAACTCTTGAACCTCCAGGCACGGCGCGCCGCCCGCAAGGGCCATGCCTTTCCGCTCGACCGCGGCATGTACGCGCGCTTCGCCGCCGGTTTCGAATACGAGGAAACCGACGATCAGCTCGAAGCCATCGAGGCGGTAGTCTCCGACCTGGCCTCGGAAGAACCGATGGACCGCGTCATCTGCGGCGATGTCGGTTTCGGCAAGACCGAGGTCGCCCTGCGCGCCGCCTTCGTGGTCGCCGAATCCGGTAACCAGGTGGCCATGCTGGCCCCGACCACCCTGCTGGCCGAGCAGCACTACCGCAACTTTGCCGACCGCTTTGCCGACTGGCCGGTCAACGTGCGCCTGCTGTCACGCTCCGGCAAGCAGACGACGAAAACCGTCGCCGGCCTGCAAGACGGTACGGTGGACATCGTCATCGGCACCCACAAGCTTCTGCAGAAGGACATTCGCTTCAAGGACCTGGGCCTGGTCGTCATCGACGAGGAACAACGCTTCGGCGTGCGCCAGAAAGAACGACTGAAGGCGCTCAGGGCCGAGGTCGATCTGCTCACGCTCACCGCCACGCCGATTCCGCGAACCCTCAACATGTCCATGGCCGGCCTGCGCGAACTGTCCATCATCGCCACGCCGCCGGCGCGACGCCTGGCCGTGCGCACCTTCGTGTCCGAATGGGACAGCGGCACCATACGCGATGCCGTCAACCGCGAGTTCCAGCGCGGTGGTCAGGTCTACTACCTGCACAACGAGGTCCGCACCATGGCCCGCCAGGTCGCCTACCTGCAGGAGATGTTCCCCGAGGCACGCATCGGCATGGCCCACGGCCAGATGCCCCCGGGCGAGATGGAAAAGACCATGCGCGATTTCTACTCGCGCCGGATCAACCTGCTGGTGTGCTCTACCATCATCGAAAACGGCATCGATGTACCCACGGCCAACACCATCATCATCAACCGGGCCGACAAATTCGGCCTGGCCCAGCTCCACCAGTTGCGCGGTCGCGTCGGGCGCTCGCACCACCTGGCCTACGCCTACCTCGTGACACCACCCTGGAAAGTGATGACGCGCGATGCCCAGAAGCGTCTGGAAGCCATCCAGTCGCTTGAAGAACTTGGTGCGGGCTTCACCTTGGCCAATCACGACCTGGAAATCCGCGGCGCCGGCGAGTTGCTCGGCGAAGAACAGTCAGGACAGATCGAGGCGATCGGTTTCTCGCTCTACTCCGACCTGCTCAACCGCGCGGTGGAAGCGCTCAAGAACGGCGAAGAGCCCGACCTGGACGAGCCGATGTCGATCACCAGCGAGGTCGACCTGCACCTGACCGCCATGATCCCCGACAGTTACCTGCCCGACGTCCATCAGCGCCTGGTGCTCTACAAGCGCATCACCCAGGCCGACAGCGACAAAAAACTGAATGATCTGCAGATCGAGATGATCGACCGCTTCGGCCTGCTGCCGCCGGAAGTCAAGAACCTGTTCGCCACGGCAGAGTTGCGGTTGCGTGCAAAGCGCCTGGGCATGAAACGTCTGGAAGTCGGCCCGGCCGGCGGCCGCGTCGAGTTCCAGGCCAAGCCGGACATCGACATGGGCGAGTTGTTGAAGATGATTCAGAAGGAGTCCCACACCTTCGAACTGCCCGACAACGACCGGCTGCGCATCAAGGGCGAGTTCGAATCGGCCGATGATCGTTTTCACATGGCCGAGGAACTGCTCGAGAGGCTGGCCCCGAAGGAACGCGCCGCGGCCTGACTCGAAGCTGGCCGGGCACGAGCCCCCGCGAACCGAGTCAGTCGCATCAATATGTCCACAATCGGCATCACCGAACGACCGGAGATGCGCCGGCAAGACCGGCACCCGCACGCCTCGCGTGCGGGTTTCGATAACGGCACAAGCGCGTCTACACGCGCAGACGCATCCAAGCCAGCCCGAACATCAAGGCGGCGAGCAAGACCACCACAACAGGTCCGCCTATCGGCACGGATACTGATTCCACGCTCTCGGGAGGGTCGCCAAGCAAGGCACTGGTGGCAAATCCTGAATCCGGCACGCAGTCGAATGAATCGCCTTCAAAGCTGTTGCCGAAAAACCCGCTCAAATTAACGATACCGTCGGAACTGCCGATGATTGCTGCATCGAACTGTGCAATCAGGTAGTCAGCGCCGAATTGCACGTCAGCCTCCCCGGGGCTGCTGACATCGCCATCGTCATCCAATAGCAGCAGCGGAGCGGTTCCGGTCGTGGAACTGTAGGATTCAATATCAAGCCCGGCATCCGTGCCGAATGTCGAGGGATCCACATCGCAGTGTTCCGCCGGAAGTTCGAGCAATCCGGGTACACCGGTCGCGGGGTCCTGGTCGACGTCGAACTGCACGATGCCCAGCACTTCATCAACGGTTCCACCGCTCCCCGGGGGATCGATTTCATCGGCAAAGGTGACCTCGATGGTGAGCTGATCACCGTCGGTATAGGCACAAAGCTCGATCACATCCGGCCCATCGCCGGTCGCATCGCCCTCCGGATCACTGACACAGCCCGGCTGAGCGTAAATCGGCGCCGACATCACCACAGCGGCCATGGCGAGCATCATCAGCCCTGATAATTTTTTCGATCTGATTCGCATTGATTGTTCTCCGTTTGTTTTGACTATCCATACCGAATCGCGAGGCTCACTGCATCACGAAACCGGGGACGGTATCGAAAACCATTGGAAAAGACCGCCACCGGGTGGGACGATAGTCCCGAAGTGGACTTGCATGAACGATTCAGATAAAACGGCCAGGATCCCCGCCCTGTCAGGGCATCACGACCTGACTCAGAAACGGACCACTCCGGAACCCCCCAGCCAATCCAGACGCGAAGTGAGGCAGGATCAGGACTCCTGCCGCTGGAACTCGAACTGCAGCCAACCCCGAGCACGCTTTAGCTGACGCTGCACGGTGCGCAAGGACGTTCCGGTGATTTCTGCCAGTTCGGATGCTGTATAGCCGCCGTAATAGGTACCGACGATCAGCTTGGCCAACTCTGGATCAAACTGCTCGAGTTCCGTGAGCGCCTGCTCCACAAAAAGGACGTACTCGGCGTCATCGGCTTTTGCCGGCTGAACATCGTTGTCCAGCCCGGTATGCCAGGCGCCGCCTCCCCGCTTCTGTGCCAGCTGCAAGCGCGCCATGTCAACGATCAAATGGCGCACGGTCATGGCACTAATGTACTTGAGGTGCTTGCGATTGTTGATTTGGGGAATTTCGTCACCAAACAGTTTGATGAAGGCTTCGTGAACCAACACTGTCGTTCGCGGCGAAGGCATGTTCATGGACTGACGCTGAAAATGAGCGATGCGATGCATATCGTCATAAACCATCGACATGATCCGATCCAATGTTTCCGGCGAATCCTGAAGTCGGTCGAGGAGTTGCGTGACCTGACCGGAATCGGCGCTGTCAGCAATCATTACCGCCTCCCCGCATTTCCGGCCGCACCGAAGCACACAGAGAAAACGTCATGGTGCCCCGGGTGTTCAATCGCGAAAATTCATTGCCGGTAATGCTGCACCTCCCTCGCTCAATGCAACTCCCGGGCAGTCCATAACCCGAGTATTTTCCCATCAGAACATGCGGGCTGGCTACGGATGCGATCCGATCACAGCCTGTTCAAGCTCATCGTACCGAAATCGCCCCGGCGCTGCCAGAAAGAACGTTCATTCGTACAGATTCCGCCGCTCAAGTTGTGGCGGTCCGTTTTCACTTTTCGCGATACAGGTGACAGGACGGCCAATCGAATCGGTATTTGCCTGCGCCACTCCGCACCCTTGCCGATACAGGCCAAATTCTACATAAAGGGAGAAAATACAGTGAAGATTCAATGGGTTTTCTTGCTCGCAACATGTCTTTGTCTGCCAGCCGCAGCGGAAATCGTGACCTACCAGGGAAAGCTGGAAAGCAGCGGCGAGCCGCACACCGGCACGGTCGAAATGATCTTCGAGTTGCACGAATCCGAGACCGGCGACACGGAAGTCGCCTCCCACGGGCCGGTGCAAGTCGAGGTGACTGACGGTCTATTCCAGGAGGACCTGGAGTTCGGCTCCGGTGTTTTCGACGGCAGTTCTCGATACCTTCAAATCATTGTTGAAGAATCACCGCTTGACGATCGCCATCCAATCCGGCCAAGCCCCATGGCTCTGTATGCCTTCGACGGCGACGGCGACGGCGGAGGCGATTCCGGCGATTCGCACTGGACGCTAACCGGCAACGATATCCATTACGACGACGGCTACGTCGGAATCGGCAACGATCAGCCGGACACACCCCTGCATGTGCACGGCAGCATCATCTCGGGCAGTGACGACAATGTCGCCAGTGGCCTGCACAGCTTCGTCAGCGGCGGATCGGTTGAGGATCTTGACTTTCCCAATGTCGCATCCGGCATACATGCCTTTATCGGCGGCGGCGCGGCGAACGAGGTCAGTGGCGGTTCAGCTGCCATTGCCGGCGGCGACTTCAACGAGGCAAGCGGCGACTGGAGCTTCATCGGCGGTGGCGCCAGCAATGAAGCTGCCGGCACGGCAAGCAGCGCTTTCGGCTATCGCGCCAAGGCACTCCACGACGGCACCTACGTCTGGAGCGACAACTCAGTCGATGAAGACTTCAAAAGCACGGGGGAAGACCAGTACCTGATTCTCGCTACGGGCGGGGTGGGCATTAATACCAATAGCCCCCAGGAAACGTTAGATGTGGCCGGCCGGCTGCGGGTGGCCGATTTCGCCTCGGAGACGGCTGACCACGTCTGCCGCACACCCGAAGGTACCCTGGCAAATTGCTCCGGTGAGCCTGGCAATGGTAGCGACGCCTGGCTGCTGGGCGGCAACGCGGGAACTGATCCGGAGACTGATTACATTGGCACCAGTGACGAGACTCCGCTGGAACTGCGCGTTGATGGCCAGCGCCGATTTCGTATTGAACCTGGCGAAGTCTCGCCGAACCTGATCGCCGGCCATGCTGGCAACACTGTCGAATCCGAAGAATCCGGTGCGACCATCGGTGGTGGTGGTTCGCATAACAATCCCAATTCCACCCAGGGCCGCTCTCCCGTTGTCGGTGGCGGCGAGGGCAATGAAGCATGGGGTAACTGGACGACCGTCAGCGGCGGACTGCTCAACTCTGCTGGCGGGGTGCAGGCCACGGTAGGCGGTGGTACTCAGAATGAGGCCGGTGGTTTTCATCCGACGGTCGCCGGCGGGCAGCACAATACAGCTATCCACCACGGTGCAAGCGTGGGCGGAGGCAAGCAAAACCTTGTTGATCAGGAGGCCGGAACGGTCAGTGGTGGCGAAAACAACACCGTGTCCGGCGACTACGGCACGGTCGGTGGCGGCGAGAACAATACAGCCGATGCCGATCATGCAATCGTCGCCGGCGGTGGCCTCAACACCGCCTCGGGATCCAGGTCGACCGTTGGTGGCGGGTGGAACAATCTGACCGACGACGCGGCTGCAACCGTCGCTGGTGGCGTCGGCAATACTGCCGACGGCGACGCCGCTACCGTTGGCGGTGGTCTCAGCAATACCGCCAGCGGAACGGATGCAACCGTCGCGGGCGGTTTCAGCAATACCGCCGGCGCGTTCGGAGCGACTGTCGGCGGTGGGGCAAATAATCTGGCCGAGGGCTCGCGCTCCACGGTTTCCGGGGGCAATGACAATACCGCCGACGGCAACTGGGCAACAATCCCCGGAGGCGAGGGGAATGTCGCTTCCGGTAGCTACAGCTTTGCGGCTGGTCGCAACGCCGTCGCCGGAGAAATCGGCAGCTTCGTCTGGGCCGACAGCCTCGACCATGAGCTCGACTTTGTCGGCGAAAACGAATTCATGGCGCGTGCCACTGGCGGTGTCGTCTTTGTAACCGGAGTGAATGATAGCGGTAATCCGACGTCGGGCGCCTCCCTGGCAGATGGCGGCTCCTCCTGGCAGAGCATCAGCGACCGCAACGCCAAGACCGCAGTTACCCCGGTCGATCCAGCCGTCGTGCTTGAAGGCCTGGTGCAGATGCCCATCAGCGAATACAGCTACAAGACCCAGGACGAGTCCATTCGCCACATGGGGCCCATGGCCCAGGATTTTCATCCCCTGTTCGGATTGGGCGAGGACGAGCTACGCGTCAGCGCCATGAACCTCGTGGGGATTGCTCTGGCCGCCATACAGGGGCTCAATACCGAACTTGAAACCTCGACCGCGCGCATGGCTGCACTGGAGACGGAAAACTCCGAACTTGCCGAACGGGTCGCCGCAGTGGAGGCTGAAAATGCTGAACTGCGTCAACTGGCCGAGCGCAACACCGAACTCGAAGATCGCCTCGCCGCCCTTGAAGCCCTGCTGCGCGAAGATCGCCAGGTTGCGGAGCAATCGCAATGAAAGAACGCTTCACGACAAGCCTGTTCACCGGCGCGCTGCTTCTGGCGTCCGCCGGTCCGCTTGCAGCCGAAAACGAGTGGTCCGTTGACTGGCACAGCATCGACAGCGGTGGGGTACTGCATACCGAGACAGCCGATGAACAATGGCGTCTGTCCGGAACGATCGGCCAATGGGACGCCAGCGAGGGTCGTGCCCTCGCCGGTGACGGCTGGCAGCTGACCGGGGGATTCTGGGGGATAACCCTGGATGAACTGTCGGAAAAGTTGTTCGACGACCGTTTCGAAAGTGGCCAGGACTGAACCCGGCACATGACACTGATTTGTACATAGCTCTAAGGAGGACCTCGTGAAAACATTCCAATGGATTCAGTCACTCACCATGGTGACACTTGCTGCAACGACACTTTGCCTGGGGTCAGTGAGCGCCGGCGCCCAATCTCCCGATCAGGACTGCATCACTTTCAATCCCGAGGGGTTGGAGTTGGATCGCTCGGGTGGCTCATGGACGCTGGTCGACGGCGACCACCGAATCATGGATTTCGGTTCAAGCCGCCGCGAAGCACAACAGGCCCTACGCATCATTCGCCACTACGACATCGACCGTCACTGTTTCGTGGGGCGCCCAGATCCCTCGCTGACCTACCTGATGGCCGGAGACTCGCCGCCTGCCGGGGAGATTGACAACGAAGATTGCAATCGCTTCGACCCGGAAAACGTCCAGGCCCGACGCATCGATGGGGACTGGCGGATCGTCGAGGGCAATCACTTCCTGATGAGCTTTGGCGACAGCCGCAGTGAAGCCCGGGAAGCACTGCGCATCATTCAACACCACAATTTCAATCACAGCTGTTTCGTGGGGCGGCCCGGCCCTTCACTGACCTACTTGCGGGTAGATGAAGCCGAAACCGCGTCGAGCGGTCCACGGCGCTCCGTTCCGCAGGTTGATTCTCTGGCCGGTCAGGTCTCACCGTCATCCGGGTCCATCGCCGGATCCGTGCAGGCGCCGGATCAGGACTGCATCAATTTTGATCCGGAAAACGTCCGGGCCCAACAGGTTGATGGAAGCTGGAAGGTGATCGACGGCGATCACTACATCCTGGATTTCGGCAATGACGGCCGTCAGGCCCGCCACGCCGTGACCTATATCCGCCATTACGGCATGGACCAATCCTGTTTCGTCAGCCGCCCCAACGCAACCATGCGGTACTTCCTGGCCGACGGCAAGGCGCCCAGTGGCGAACACCAGTTGGAAGATTGTGCCGCGTTCGACAACGGCCAAGTCGAAGCGGCTCGAGCAAGGGGCAACTGGCGCGTTGTCGCCGGCAACCGCTCGCTGCTTAACTTTGATGACAACCGTTCCGATGCAGAGAAGGCTGCAAAGATCATCCAGTACTACGGATTCACACACAACTGCTTTGTCGGGCGACCGGATCCAGACATGCAGTACTTCCGGCGCTGATCACGGTCTGGATGGCGCACGACCAACCAACCAAAAACTGAACAACCAAGGAGTTCATCATGTTGATCTTCTCAACAAAACGCTTTCTGCCGAGCATCGGGGTGATGGGCATGCTGCTGCTGTCATCGGCAGCGGCCGAAACCGAGAACAAATATTCTCTGAATTACAGTGACCGCGCCCTGTCGCAACTGGGCCAGTATCGAGATGGGGATGGGTTGAGCCCGGAACAGCTCGGACAGTGGCTGATCGACAACGGGGCAGTCACACTCAAGCCCGATGCTCGTGTCAGCAGCTCGGCTCGGCTGATGCTGCTTCTGGTCGACGGCAGCGGTGAAATCCACGCCCAGGAATCGGTCACTTTCTCCGTCAAACCGGGGCGGCAACGGCTGAACCGACTTGTGGATGCCAGTAAAGTAGGCGATCTTACGGCCGAACTGTTTTCGGGCCTCTCAATCGCCTCCAGTTCCCCTCGACCTTCGGGATCCGGGGGAAGCCGATTCCCCGGTGGAGCTGCTGGTCCCTTTATCCCTGGTGACACTTTCATTCCAGGTGACACTTTTATTCCAGGTGATACCTTCATACCCGGCGACACTTTCGTACGCACGCTTAATGAAGCCCGAGACAAGGTAGCTGATGCTGCCCGACAGATGGGCAACCGGGATGCGCGCGGTGTGGCGATTGTCATCGTGCCCGATGCCCAACGCTTCCGGCAGCCGTTCGGTGCAGCAGTCGGGATTTTCATGAATGCCACACCGGGGGCCGGCAATGTCTGGTAGGCGGGTTGTTTACAGAAAACCCCATCCCAGCGACGTTGAGAACCTGACCGGCAAGGTGGCAGCTCTGACGCGTTATCGGCGCAGATTGGCCTCATTGGTAGTGAAGACACTGACAAACAGGAGATTGCAGTGAACACGAACCGATTCTCCGCTGTTTTATCCCGAAGAGCTCACCTGTGTGGTGTCCTGATGGTGGCAGTGGTGAGCATGCTGGCCACGTTCAATGCCGGGGCGCAGATAGGTGGTGGGTCATGGAACGATGATGCCGAACCGATTGAGCAACTGACCGCCGATCACTGTGCACGGATCGAATTGGAGCCCGCGTACGCCGGACCACTGGAGACGGTTTCGATGGCGGACTGGCCGGAGGTCGAGACCAGTTTTCAGGGGGTTATTGTTGTCCGACTGGAAAGCCCTGGAACCGACGATGAGGACGCACCGGCGCTGGCGCTGAACCGGGGCCAGGAACGATACGGGTTTCATGTCCCAGTTCACCCGTCGGGCAACCCGGAGGGCGGTGATGTCGAGGTCCGTTTCGGGCATGTCGCCGACCCGGAAAGCGACGCTTATATGGACTCGGTCGAATGGTGCGACGAAACCGCCAGCTTGCGAATCGAGGCGCTGCCCGCATCGGATGACCCGGCGCGAGGTCTGGATGCGCATCTTTATCAACTGGAACAATTGTACGAGACAGCGGCCAGCTCGGTCGGAATGGAGCTCAACGAGCTTGTCGACCTGCCCCGTGAGGAGGTTTCGCCGGAGCATGCACTGCTTTACGCTGGTGCTTTGATGCTCAAGGATGAACGCGGCATCCATTCCATGATCAGGGGCATGGACGAGGAAGAGCGTGAATTGGCCGATCGGCTGTTGATCCAATCCACGAAAGTCAGGGAGTCTCGGGACGATCTGCCAAATGAAGAAGGCTTCGTGCCGGTGGCCCAGTCGCAGCCAGGAAGCCGACATCAGGGTCCAGCCGCAAGGCAGGCCGCTGAGCCGCATGCGAGGACGGCTTCCCCGGGAGCGCTTGGCCGCCTTTCCCGGTTGTTGTTCCGATCAGCCCATGCCGGCAATTCCGCCAACCCGGCCTTCCCGGATTCGGTCAAGGGGAAATGCAGGGAATCCGATTTCGACGAACTCTCCGGCCTGCTCGGCTATCAGCTTTCCGGCGACGCCATGTTGTCGGGAGATCCCGCGAAGTTCCTCGACATCGTAACGCCCATTGCCGGTCTGCCCGGCACCGGACTTGCGGGCGACGGCGTCGTGCTCCTTTCCTGGATGACCAGGACCGTGGCCGAGAAGCTCGCCCATACCTATCCCGATCCAAGACTGAATCGTTCCGAAATCCACCTTGACCCCAAGTCCTTCCTGGAAGACAGCACCGAGATGGGCCAGGTGGAGGAGATGCGGGTCCGGTTTCATTCACGCGGCTGGGATGCCGGCCCGAGAATGGCCGAGCTGGGGATGATCGTCGCCAACAAGGTTGGCGCCAAACTGATGGAAGAGTTCGTAATGACGACGCGGGCCACTTCGGACGGTCAGGGTTACGTGTTCGAACTGCTCGGGGAGGTCTACCATGAGTCGGGACTGGATAAGGAGACAGCGGAACCGGTCAATGAATTCCTGATTGATACGGTGCTCTGGACGGCTGAGAAGGTCAGTGGCATTGATCCGGATGAGACCGAGCTATTCCAGGACAGGTCACTGGCTGCGGTCGAGCCCGACTGCTGGGAGGTCGTCTCCGAACCACCACACTGGAATGCCGGCATCGATTTCGAACTCCGTGGCGCCATTGAGATCGGCACGAGAAGGGGAGAATACCGACCCACCTCGGTCGGTTCCGGAGATCTCTGGGGCACATGGGATTTCGAGCTCGGCAAGCATGTGATTGAAGCGCCATGGGCCAGCGCCACTGATCATGTCGTCGTATTTCGGTCGGAAGCACTCGAGATCCAGGTCAAGCCGCTGATGATTCAATGGGTATCTCGACGTCAGCGAGCCCAGGCCGGCGAGGAGGTCGAGCTTCGGGTGCGGGTGGATCAGGCACATGATGGAACGGTAGAAATCACCGACTCCCTGGGACAGGTGCACACACGACTGGATGCCGGCGAAGAAAAGACTGTCAACTATCGCGTTCCTGCCGATTGGGAGGGCGAGGAGCCAATCAAGATCACCGCACTCAGTCTCAGCACCGACGGGCTGCGTTCTCCCACCCACCCCGGTTATGCGGGTGCCCGTTCGGCCTACACCTGGGTGCTTCTTGATCGCCCGCGCCCGGAAATCGTCCCGGCCCAGCGCTGTATCGAGCCGGGAAGCGCGCTCCCTCTGCACACGTTCGATACCCGGCATGACGAAATCCCGCTGGAAGTGGACTGGGCAACCGACGGCGGTGCCATCAGCCCCGACGGCACGCTTCATGCGCCGCTGGAGCCGGGCAAGCTCGAGGTGACCGCCACGCCACTCGACAGCCCCGACGCAGCGACAACTGCCTTGTTTGAAGTTGGAGACTGCCTTGAATGCGGCTGGACCCTGCAGATCGGCGGCGAGACATTTCACGGCGAAACCATTGGGTTAATGAATGTTGATCATGAATCAGGCGGTGTCCAGGTGATCATGCTACGGGCTCCTGATCGAATGGATTTCAATGTGATTACATATGCCGGCCAGGGAAGTGATGCCAATTACGTCGTCCGTCGGACCCCCCCCAGTTTGGCAGTAAATTTCCCACAGCTGCCCGTTTCGATTGAGTGGCCGGATGATGATTACATGAACGCCCTGATGCCCAGCGTGGGCATCAGGGGTGCAGGCAGTGGACTGGCTGTCGTCGATGTGGAGCAACCACCAACCGAATTTCTTGATGATGGCCATATTGTCACCCCACCGGCCATTTCCACCTTCGGCCCCGCCCAATTGAGCTTCGGGGGGACATTCAATCCACCGCTTTACCCGGTTCGATTGCGTTCACCGGACATGCTCGACGAGCAGGTACGCGAACGTTGGTTCGCCGATGCCGAGGCCGGCGACCACTATCACTACTTTGATCGGCGAGACACCATGCTGGAGTGCGGTGGTGAGGCCCGGGAGCAACTTGAAAACAACGACTTGCCGGTGTGGCCTGATCACCAGGTTCCTCTGCGAGGTTCAGGAGAATGGGTTGAGGACAATCCCGGCTACTTCAACGCCGATTCCATAACCAACTTTCCTCTACACCCCAGAAAAAGCCGGTAAAAACCTGCATTCCGGCGACCCATCCAGTCAGGCACATGGAGAATGAAATGAATTCGGTCACAATGAAAAAAATCACCAGAAAAACCGCGACCGCGCTCGGCTTGGTCCTGGTGGCGGGCATGGCATTGGCAGCTCCCGACCAGGACAGGAGCTCATTGGTCTTCGACGGTGGCGATGACCAGGTGTTGACCAGCGATCTCGGGGATTGGGGGCCGGACATGATCAATGGGTTTGCCGTGTCGGCCTGGTACCGGCACAGTTCCGATCGTGATCGTCAGATGATCCTCGGCGAACGCCACGGACGTCAGTGGCTGCTGCTTCAGTTGAACGGTGACGATGCGCCAGCGGGCTATCCGCAGATTCGCAACCGGGACAACGCGGGGAACGAAATCGGCGTATTTGTCAATTCCGGTCCACCGACCAACGACGGGCAGTGGCATCACATCGTTTTCAATGTTCGGGGCGCTTCGGTGGATGATTACTCAATCTGGCTCGATGGCACGAATAAGGAACTGGAAATTGGTCGCGGGCCGGCTACGCATACATCCTTCGTGAAAAGAAACGTCCCGATTACCTTGGGTTTTTACAATCGCAGTCGCCGGGGAGCCCATTCAAATCTGGTTGGTGAATTGTCCGATGTCCGGATCTACGATGGCCCGCTCACTTCGACGCAGATCCGGAGTTTGCATGATGGCGTATCGGTCGATGAGGGATTGCGGGCGCATTGGCCACTGGACGAGGGCAGTGGCAAGCAAGCCATGGATCGGAGTGGGAATGGTCATCACGGACAGATATCCGGCGCCGAATGGCGATCGCCTGCCGGTGATACTGTCACTACTGATGCCGACTCAGCCGATATGGCCGATGAATCGGCACCTCCCCTGGCTATGGATGGCGAGGATTGCGTGCGCTTCAATCCCGAAAGCGCCGAGCTCCAGGACCACGGGGACGATGTGCGGCTGGTAGACGGCAGTCACGCGCTGATTCTGTTCGACAATCATGATGAAGGCTCGCGGTCACTGGATGTGATGCGCTATTACGGGTTCAATAGAAGCTGTTTTGTTGGCCGACCCAGTCCTCCTTTGCACTATTTTCTGGTCGATGACCGTGCTCCGGCCGGCGAGATGCCCGGGGAGGATTGCGTGGACTTCGATCCTGACCAGGTGGAAGCGCGGCAGATCGATGGCAACTGGAAAATCGCCCAAGGGGATCGCTGGCTGAAAGACTTCGGAGATGCCCGGATCCAAGCCTATACCGCACTAGCAATCATCCGACATCACGGCTTCACCCAGAACTGTTTTGTTGCGCGCCCCGACCCGGCATTATCCTACATGCGCCGCGATGGTGACCCGGTGGCTGATGAGGGAGATGATGCTGGTGCGAATGGGGATGAGGATGAGCCAGTCGGCGCTGCACCCGCCAAGCCCCACGATGACCAAGGCTCGGAGACCATTTTGAGTGTTCCGCAAGAGAATCTGGTGTTACACCTGGATGCCGCTCATGGATATGACGATGGGGTCTGGTTCGATCAGGGGCCAATAGGCCATGACACAGCACAGCCCGACCCGGACCGCCGGCCTAGGCTTGTCGAAAATGCCGCTTCAGGTCATCCGGCGCTGGCCTTTGATGGCGAAAACGATGTGCTGGTCAGCTCGCTCGACATCAACCCCGGTGTCCTTCCGGAGATTACGGTTTTTATCGTGTTCGACTCGCGCACAGACGAACGCGTCTATCGCAAGTTGTTTGGTCATGATAATGGCGGATTCGACCGCGCCGTTGGGCTTGATCGTCGCTCCAGCGACAACCTGGTCTTTTTCGGCGGGCGTCTTGGACGCACGACCTCCATCGTCGATATTGTTGCCGATCGCTGGTATCTGCTGACCATGACCTATACCGAAGACAGTGCCTCGGCCTGGGTCGACGGCGTTGAGAAAGTCAGTGGTGTGCAAGTCAACAACGGAAGTGGCGAGCCCGTAACCATGATTGGTAATGGGGGTGCCGGTTCTGCTGAATGGTGGGGCTCAATTGCCGAAATGGTGGTCTATGGCACCTCGCTGCCGGAGACCAGGCGGCAAGACATCGAACAACGCCTGAAAGACAAGTATGGGCTGTAACCAGGAGATGTTTTCATGATTCTTAACAAGCTTTCCCCTGCACTTTGGCTGCTCGCTGGAGTTGTTCTCTGGGCAGGTTCACCCGACCGGGTTAAGGCCGATCCGCCCGACCTGCATGGCTTCTTCGAAATCACCCGTCATGTTCACGTCGAGGACAGTTGCGGTGAAGAAACAGACTCGAACGTCGATGACTACAGATATTTCCATCTCGAGGGCAGCACCATCGATCAGGCCGGTTTCGATTTCGACCGCTACATCCTGAACTACTGCCCTTCCACGGATACAGACGATTGTGAGCGCATCGGTCGATACACGCGCTTCTTCGAGGTCCAGGCCGAAGACCGGGCAACCGAACAAGGTGTGCTGGTCGACAACACGGGCGGCACCTGGCATGAGCGCGGCGGCGGTACCTGTCAGTTCGGCTGGTTCCGTTCCATCCTCGAGCGCACCGGCGACGGAGTTCGAATTCGTCTCCTGAACGAAGCCGTGGAACTGGACCTTTCCGAATACGACGGTCCGTGCCGGGCCAGCGAGGAGACTGCGCACCTGCTCGACGGCAGCTGCAACGAGGCGCGGGTTATTGAAGGTGTTCTAATTTCAGCACGCGGTGATATACAAGAACCGCAACCGGCCACCGACAGCACATCGGCAACAGCCGAGCGAGAACAGCCTGAGCCGTCAGCTACGGAATCCGTGACCTTCGACGCCAGCAGTGAAGAGGCAATAAACGTCTCGGCTGAGGCCATGGACAAGGAATTCGGCGATTCCCTCAAGCAACCCATGGGGTTGATCCTGCTCGGCTACGGTGTCCACCGTGCAGAGGAGCAAGGGCTGGACCGGTATGACCCCGACGATGCCGAGGCCTTCAGGAAGATCGCCCTCCAGGCCCTGTCGAGGTTCGACGGCATGACCGCAAGGGAAATCGTGGATTACGTTGAAACCAATTTCGATGAGCAGCTGCTGCGCGAGTGATCCTTATCGGAGCTGCGCATGATTCTTCTACCGAATACCCCGAGGCCGATTCGAGTTTCCGGATATTAGGTTAAGGAGCCTCTTACATGGACACCGCCCGTTTTGCAAACGCCGTTGATCTGGAAAGGGAAGGTTCGATTGCACTCTTACATCCGGCCTGTAGTCGGGACTGATGCCCCTGGCCCCTATGGTGTTCGCC
>SKXY01000294.1 GCA_007128175.1 Wenzhouxiangella sp.
CCACGCTGTCGGTCACCGCGGGTGGCTCATGGCCCAGCGCACGCAAGGCCAGGCGCAGTGCTTCGGGGGCGGGGCGTTGGTCGACCGGGTCATCCTGCTCGGACTTGCTGAGCTTGCGGCCGTGCTCGTCTACAACCAGCGGCAGGTGCATCCAGCGGGGCGGCGTCCAGCCCAGGCAGTGGTAGACGTGGATCTGCCTGGCGGTCGATTCGATCAGGTCGGCGCCGCGTACGACCTCGGTGATGCCCGCAGCATGATCGTCGACGACGACGGCGAGCTGGTAGGCAATCAATCCGTCGGCCCGCCGGATGATGAAATCACCGGTATGGGCGCCGGGGTGTTCGCAAACCTTGCCCTGGACGAGATCATGAAACACGACGGAGTCGGCGCCATCAGTTCGCAGGCGAACACTGCGGGGTTCGCGGCCTTCGGGCAGGCCGTCACGGCAGGTGCCGGGATAAATGCCGTCGGATGGCAGGTCACGCCGGCTGCAGCCGCAATGGTAGGCCTGGCCGGATTCGAGCAGTGTCTCCAGAGCGGCCTGGTGGCGCGTGTCGAATTCACTCTGAAATTGCACGGGTCCATCGGAATGCAAGCCGAAGCTCGCCAGGGTTTCGACCTGCTCCTCGGCGGCGCCCGGCACGACGCGCGGCGGGTCGATGTCCTCGATGCGAATCAGCCATTGCCCGTCGTGCGCCCGCGCCTGCAGCCAACTGCCGACGGCTGCCACCAGTGAGCCGAAATGCAGTGGTCCCGTGGGTGACGGCGCAAAACGGCCGATATAGGGCTTGTGACGGTTTTCGAGTTGATCGGGGGTGCTTGTATTCATGATCGGTGGGCGCCATTTTAGACCTCAGTCGATTGTTGATGTGAGGTTTGGAAAAGATGGGCAGAATCGGACTGTTTCTGGCGACCAACCTGGCCGTTCTGATGGTCCTGGGCGTGGTAATGAACCTGCTCGAACCCTGGCTGGTTGCCCAGGGCATCGCGCTCAATCATGCCTGGATCCTGCTTTTTTCCTTCGTGTTCGGCATGGGAGGCGCAATGGTTTCGCTGCTGATGTCGAAGCGGCTGGCCCTGATGGGTACCAAGGCGAGTGTGATCACGCAACCGTCCAACCCGACCGAACGCTGGCTGGTCGAAACCGTTGCGCATCAGGCGCGCGAGGCAGGTATCCCCACGCCAGAGGTCGCCATTTACGAAGCTCCCGATCCCAATGCCTTTGCCACCGGCGCCACGCGCAATAATGCGCTGGTGGCGGTCAGTACTGGGCTGTTGCGGGGGATGCGCCAGAACGAGGTCGAGGCAGTGCTGGGCCATGAAGTTGCGCACGTGGCCAACGGTGACATGGTGACCATGGCGCTGTTGCAGGGGGTGCTCAACACCTTCGTGCTCCTGCTCTCACCCGTGATCGGCCAGGTGATCGACCGGGCCGTATTCAAGGGCCGCGGTTATGGGCCGGGGTACTTCCTGACCGTTATCGTGCTGCAGCTCGTGCTTGGCATCCTTGCCAGCATGATCACCATGGCGTTTTCGCGCTGGCGCGAGTTTCGCGCAGACGCCGGGGGCGCCAACCTGGCCGGTCGGGCCAACATGATCGCGGCACTGAAACGGCTCAAGAGTGTCAGTCAGCCGGCTCACTTGCCGGAGTCGGTGGAAGCGTTCGGTATTCGTGGCCGGGTCGGTGACGGCATCAAGCGCCTGCTGATGAGCCACCCGCCGCTGGAAGAACGTATACGGGCGCTGGAGCAGGGCGCTCGCTAAAGCCGGATGTGCGGTCGACGGCTGGACCGTCGACCGCGCATTGGCCGCATTTGTCAGGTCGTCGCCGCCTCGCGGACGAAATCACCCTGCACCAGGGTAATGCCAAACTGCCATAGCGTTGCCAGGTCCCCGGTGTGTTCGATTTTCGGGGCGATGATGCGTACCTTGTGCTCGCGGGCATGCGTTGAAAGGTTCGATAGTTTTTCACGCAACTTGTCGTTGTTGCCCAGATCCTGAACCGCTGCTTGCGCCAGACGCATGAAATCCACGCCGAGATTCTGGAGCAGGGGCTGAACCGGGGCATCGGTGTCGACATCGCAGAGGGCAAATTGACAGCCGTGCTGGCGAAATCGTTCGATGAAAGCCTGGGCCTGACGCAACTTGTCACGAACCTCGTTTTCTCGCAGTCCCCAGATGATTCGGTTGGCGTCGATGGCGAAGGTGCCCAGCATTTCCTCGACCATGCCCAGGGCATCGGCATCCATGATGGTCTCGAGGCTGAGCGGCACCAGCCAGGATGCATCACCCTCGGAGTTGCGATCGGCCAGCAGTTGACGCAGGCGTCCGAGCATCTCGATATCGATACGCGATGCCATGCCGATGCGATTGGCCGCGGGCATGTAATCCGAAGGCATGATGATTTCGTCACTGTCTTCGGTCCGCAGACGGGTTTCCACATCGTTGATCAGGAAGCCGTCATCTTCCATGCAGGTAATTGCCGAGGTCACCAGGCCGAACTCATTGTGATCGATGGCGTGGCGAAGTCGTTCGGCCCAGACGGAGTCATCTTCCTCGCCTTCGGCCGAAACCTTCGGGCGGTAGCGCACGAAGCTGTTGCCGCCGGCTCGCAACGCCTCGTTCAACGCGTTTTCTGCCTGTTCGATCAGGTTTTCCGGGTCCGGTACTTCGCTACCGGCGACGGAAAGGCCGATACTGGCCGATACGGTCAGGCTGGTATCGCGAACCTCGAGGATCTTGCCACCGCAGCCTTCGACGATGCGGGTGGCCAGATGCTCGGCTTCCTGGCGGCTTTCCGTTTCGGCCAGCAAGCCGAATGTATGATCGCGGACCCGGGCAGAGACGCTGTCCTCGCCGACAATTGAAAGGAACAGCTTGGCGGCCTCGCTGGTGACGGTGTCGGTCGCACCCACGCCGACCTTGTCGACCAGTTCGTCGAAATTGTCGAGTGAAAACAGCAGAACGGAAAACCCGCTGGTGTCATTACGCCCGGACAGGCGGGAGTTCAACTCTTCGATGAAGGAGGCGGAATTGAGCATGCCGGTCAGCATGTCGTGCGTTCTCAACTTGCGCAGCTCTTCCTGGAGTTTTGGATCGGCTTGTTGGCGCTCCTCGTGCACCAGCATCTGGGCACAGTACTCGCCGCCGTAGCGGGCCGGTGAGAAAGCCACGGAGGCCTTGAACTCGGAACCGTTCTGACGGTGGGCGTTGAGCAGCAGGGCCTCCCGAGGGATATCGTCACGCGAGAGCGCCTTGAGCACTTTCTTCAGATCCTGATCCTTGCGCGAGGCGGTAAAAAGATCGAGCATCGACAGTCCCTCGAGTTCCTCGAAGGACACGAATCCAAAGAGGTCGAGGTAGGCGGGATTGGCGTAGATGTGCAGTCCTTCGTGGAGGTAGGCGATTGCCTCGCTGGAGCTGTCGAGCAACAGGGTATAGCGTGCCTCGATGTCCTCCAGGCTCTTCAGGGCCTGGCTGGCGTCGCGTCGGGCCTGCAGTGATTCGACCTGCCCCCTGGCCAGGCGCTTGAGCTGGCGGAGGTTGGTCTGGCTGACGAATCCTTCAACACCGAGTGAAGCCACCGCCAGAGCCGACCGCGCATCGTCGCCATCGACGAGCGCGATCACCGGCACAAAGTGCTTCTGTTCGCGGGCTTGTCGAATTGTGGTCTCAAGCAGGCCCGGATCGCCGGCATCGACGTGGATCATCACCATGTCGATGCGGGTGTCGTCGAAGGTTCGGGTGACCGCGTTGGCGGTATCGGCGAACAGCGTACGGGCACCGCTTTCGGCACCGAGCATCTGGTCGAGTTCTCGGGGAGCGCTTGGGTCGTCGGTGACAGTAAGTATTCTTATTTCGTCCGTTTGCTTGGCCATCGAGTGTCTCGTCGAGATTCTTGAATTGGATTGGCCCCCTTGCCGGTCAATGGTATACCAGTTACTAACGAGATCACTAATCAACAGCTATTCAGCTTGTCTCTCAGCGTTCGTGGCAAGGCGTCGGTGCGCCAGGTGTAGCATGGTCTACATCAAGCGCCGAGAACACGCATGACGAATTCACTCCAGGGCTCGTTGCCCTTCGGGCAACCCGCCCTTGCGTTCTCGCCTGTGCTGTCCACGGACGCTGAGAGACAAGCCCTTCGGGCGCTCCAGAGCCGGCCTTCAGCAGCGCAGGGACTGGTCCGAGTGCGATTTACCGAAGGTAGTAAGCGCTTGGATCAGGACCGGCCGCGCGCGTTCCGCTCGCTTGAGATAGTCCCGCTGTTTCTGCGCTCGCGCGTCTTGCTGGAGGCCGGCTCTGAAGCGCTGAATGTCTGTTGATTAGTGATCTCGTAAGGGAGCCTCTGAATAACTCTGCGCGGGCGCGACGGGTCTTTGCGGGAGGCTCCGGTCCGGCTTCGGCGAGCGTGGTTTGGTTGTTCCAAATGAGCGAGCCGAAACGGGGCGGAGACCCCG
>SKXY01000085.1 GCA_007128175.1 Wenzhouxiangella sp.
GGGCCCGGAAAAAGCCAACGGCCCCATCGATCAATTCGAATCATGCGGGCGTTAATGCTGCCGACAAAATCACCCCAACGCCGCTTCAAGCTCATCGTCTTCGACTCGCCTCACAGCGTCTAAAGGGCCGGATCAATCAGTGCCGGCTTCCGGGCTTTTTCCGGGCCCCGGCGAGGGGACACCACCCACTGCAGCCCGTCGCGGGCGCGTCATTGTGACTACGCCCCCGTTTCGAACATTGCAATTTCGGTCATTCGACAGTTTGTCATTTGGTGCTTGGTGCTTGGAATTTGAATCGCCTTTTAGATGATGCCGAACAGGCTGGCCAGCACCACCAGGATCAATGCCGGGGTGACGATGCGAGTCACCCACAACCACGCCGTGAAGGCCCAGTCCGGCATCTTCTTGTCCAGCTCCTCGCGGGTAACCCGTCGCGACAGCACCCAGCCGCCGAACAGCGCGGTGAGCAGGCCGCCGACCGGCAGCATGATGTCGTTGGCGACGTATTCGATCGCGCCCATCACGTCGCGTCCACCGATCGAGACCTCCGACCAGATGTTGAGCGAGAACACCGAGGCCAGACCCATGACCCAGGCAACCCCGGCCACGCACAGGGCCGCACCCTTGCGCGAGAGATTGGTGGACTCGACGATGTAGGCGGTGGCCGGCTCCATCAGCGAAATGCCGCTGGTCCACGCCGCCACCGACAGCAACAGGAAGAACAGCATGCCGTAGAGAATGCCGAAGGGCATCTCGGCAAACGCCAGCGGCAGAGAGGTGAAGATCAGCCCGGCGCCGCCGCCTTCGGGCGAGAGACCGAAGGAAATGACGATGGGGAAGATCGCCAGGCCGGCGATCAGGGCAACCACGGTATCGGTGGCCGCCACCGTCACCCCGACGCGCGGAATGTTGACTCCCGAGGGCAGATAAGCCCCGTAGGTCATGATCGCGCACATGCCCAGGCTCAGGGTGAAGAAGGCCTGGCCCATGGCGGTGACGATCATCGCCCCGGAGACCTGCGACCAGTCGGGCTTGAACAGGAACCCGGCGGCTTCCATGAAATAGCCCGTATTCATGCCATAGCCGAGCAGGATCAGCAACAGCACGAACAGCATCGGCATCAGGATGGTCACGGCTCGCTCCAGCCCCTTTTCCACGCCGAAGGCAACCACGCCGACCGTCATCAGCATGAACAGGCCGTGCCAGAAGGTCAGCTCACCCGGGCTGGCCAGCAGGCTGGTGAATGTCGCCTCCGGGTCGGTGATGGCCGCACCCCCGAACAATTCCTTCAGGTAAAGGAATCCGTAGTGCAGCGTCCACCCGGCGACCACGGAGTAAAACGACAGGATCAGGAACCCGGCGATCACACCCAGGAATCCGATACCCATCCACTTGCGCGAGGCGCCGGCATCGTCGGACAACTCCCTGAGTGAGTTGATCGGGCTCATGCGCCCGCGCCGACCGATAACGATCTCGGTCCACATGATGGGCAGGCCCACGAGCAGAATGCAGCACAGGTAGATGAGGACGAACGCCCCGCCGCCGTTGTCAGAGGTGACGTAGGGAAAGCGCCAGATATTGCCCAAGCCAACGGCCGAACCGGTGGCGGCCAGAATGAAGGCCAGGCGCGAGGACCACATGCCGTGAATGGAAGTCGTCTGCATTGTTGTTATATCCCCGAGAATTCACGTAGCTCAAGCGCGCAATTGTGCGTCAAGCCGCGAACCCATGCAAATCCGGCCGTCGCTGCCGGATTATGCGGCACACGAACGGCGGGTCAGGTGCAGGTTCAGCCAGTGCGCCGTGGCGACCATGATGCCGCCGGCCAATGCCAGGCTGCTGCCCCAGTAGCCGAGGGTATGCAGGGGGGAGATGATTGCGACCGTCATCAGGCCGGCACCGGCCAGCCCAATGAGTATCGGCGGCCATCGACGGTGGGTGAACCAGCCGACGATCGAGGCGGTCAGAATCAGAAGCCAGGCCAGGCCCAACAGTGACCATTCAAGCACGATGAGTTGCTTCCAGATGCCGCGCTCCCACAGGCCGCGGTTGAGCCACAGCGCGGGCCACGCCAGAAAGGCTACGGTCATTGCGGCACAATGCAGGCCGCAGCCAACGGCAATGATCATGCCCAGCCGGTCAGTCCAGCGGAACGCGCGCATGACAGCATCTCCTGAAATGGTGTTATATTATAACATTAAAGGAACTTGTATCATTCAGCCGCGTTGTCGGAGAAGTCACCATGAAATCCCTGATTGTTCCAACCACTCTTCTGATTCTCCTGCTGGCCATGGCCTTGCAGGCCGGTTCACTCGAGCGCCAGCATGGCGCCCACGTGCATGGCCAGGCGACCGGAACCCTGGCTGTCGATTCAGATCGATTGAGCCTTTCGCTGGTCGTGCCGGGCATGAACCTGGTCGGATTCGAACACGCACCGAGAGACGATGTGCAGCGCGACCGTCTCCACGCAGTCAAGGAGGTCTTTGAGTCCGCCAACTGGCTCGAATTCGATCCTGATGGGGGATGCCGGGTCGATCGCATCGAACTCGCCACGCCGGGGTTTGGCGATGACGAAGAACATTTGCATGACCACGAGCAGCACGATCATTCCCATGATCACGACCATGGCAATGAGGATCGACACCCTCATCACCACGAAGAACACGATCACGGGCATGGCCACGATGACCACCACGAACACGCAGAATTTCGAATTGAAGTCGGGGTCGATTGTGCCCGTGCCGACCGGTTGAGCTGGATGGAGGTGGAACTGTTCGAGGACTATCCGGCCAATGAGGAAGTACGCATCGATGTGCTCACCGATACCCGTGCCGAAAGGGTACGCTTGAGCGCCAATGCCACGCGCATCCAACTGAACTAGTTGCCTCAATGAATACCAACTCGGACCTGTTGCGCATAGAAGAACTCCGCTACACCTGGCCGGGCGAGTCCCGGCCGGTACTCGATATCGGCGAGTTCACGATCGGCCGCGGTGAACGCTTGTTCCTGAGAGGTCCCAGCGGTTCCGGCAAGTCCACCCTGCTGGGGGCCATCGCCGGACTGGTTCGTCCCGATCACGGCCGCATCCTATTCGACCGCACCGATCTCGGCTCGCTGTCGAATGCCGCGCGCGATCGATTCCGCGCCGAGCAGCTGGGCGTGATCTTCCAGCAGTTCAACCTGTTGCCGTGGCTGGACGTGCGCGCCAACGTGACCCTGCCCTGCCGTTTTTCACGATCACGCGCAAGACGTGCCGGCAACGTGGCCGCGGCTGCCGACCACCTGCTTGATGCGATGGACCTTGCCCCGGAATTGCGCGCCAAGCGCGCCGACGAACTCAGTGTCGGTCAGCAACAACGCGTCGCCGCCGCCCGGGCACTGATTGGCAAGCCGCAACTGGTGCTGGCCGACGAGCCGACCTCGGCACTCGACAGCGACCGCCGCCAGGCCTTTATCGAACTGCTGTTCTCACAGGTCGAAGCCGCCGGCAGTGCACTGCTGTTTGTCAGTCACGACCCGGACCTGGCGCGTGATTTCGATCGCGAGGTCAGCCTGCCGACAATCAACCGGGCCGGGGTGGCGGCATGAATCTGCTCGGCCTGGCGCTGCGATCGCTGATCAACCGGCGGTTCGCGGTCATCCTCACGATTCTGACCATCGCCCTGTCCATCGCCCTGCTTGTGTTGGTCGAGCAGATGCGATCGGAAGTGCGTGACGGTTTCTACCGCTCGGTCTCGGGCACCGACCTGATCGTCGGGGCGCGCACCGCACCCATCCAGCTGCTGCTCTACTCGGTCTTCGGCATCGGTGATGCAACCAACAACGTCTCCTGGCAGACCTACCAGGAACTGGCTGGCACCAGTGATGTGGCCTGGGCCATTCCGATGGCACTGGGCGACATGCATCGCGGTTACCGAGTCATGGGCACCAGCGATGCCCTGTTCGAGCACTTTCGCTACGGTGATCGTCGGGCACTGGAGCTTGCCGAAGGCCGGGCCTTCGACGACCTGTTCGATGTGGTGGTCGGCCACCAGGTCGCACGCCAGCTCGACTACGACATCGGCGACCGCATCGTGCTCTCGCACGGCACCGGGAGCACGGCCCTGCAGCAGCACGAGGAACACCCGTTCACCATTTCCGGAATTCTGGCGCCGACCGGCACCCCGGTTGACCAGACTCTCTACATTTCCTTGCCGGCCCATCGCGCCATCCATATCGGCTGGGAGCGCGGCACCCGCATGCCCGGGGCCGAGATCGATCCCGACCAGGCACGTGAGCGCGCCGACGAGTTGCATCCCGAAAGCGTGACCGCCGTCCTGCTGGGGCTGCAGACCCGCGCGGCCGTGTTCGGCCTGCAGCGACGCATCAACGACTATCGTGCCGAAGCCCTGACTGCGATCATGCCCGGCATTACCCTGCAGGAGTTGTGGCGTATCACCGGGCTGGCCGAACAGATCCTGCGCGTCGTCGCTGGCATGGTGGTACTCGCCGGGCTGCTCGGCATGCTCACCGTGTTGCTCACCACCCTCAACGAGCGCCGACGCGAAATGGCCATATTGCGCGCCAACGGCGCCCGCCCCTGGCAGATTGCCGGATTGCTGGTGTTCGAGGCCGGACTGATCGCCGCCTGTGGCATCATCGCCGGAGTCGGACTGGCATTGCTGGCCCAGGCACTGGCCGCGCCCTGGCTCCTGACCACCTTCGGTTTGCATGTCGCGGTGAGCTGGCCGGCGACCGGCCTGTGGCTGGTGCTTGCCGGCATTCTGGGCGCCGGTCTGGCCATCGGCCTGGTGCCGGCACTGATGGCCTACCGGCGTACGCTGGCCGACGGCATGCAGGTGAGAATGTGAACCGGTTGACGCCGCCGACAGTCTCAACGAGTCGTTGCCGCAATCGAGAACGAATGGAGTTCGACCCGATGCACAAGATAACAGTCGCCGTCATCGCCGCTGCCGCCATTTTGCTGGCCGCCCCCTTGCTGGCCGAAGATCCGCGTGAGCTCGAATGGCTGGAACTGATGCCCGAAGAGGAGGCTAAGACCTGGCTGGCCGAGTCGAGTGAGGTCGACCATTCCGGTTTCGAGGCGCCCGAACCATTCCAGTCCTACACCACCGTCGGTGAGCTCGACGGCGAGATTGTGCGCATTCCCGGTTTCGTTGTCCCGGTAGAAACCGACGGTAACGGCAAGCTCAAGGAGTTCTTCCTGGTGCCGTACTTTGGCGCCTGCATCCACGTGCCGCCACCGCCGGCCAACCAGATCATCTACGGACGCCTGGAAGAACCCATTCCCATGGTCAACATCTGGGATGCCTTCTGGATGGAAGGCACGCTGAATATCGAGGATATTTCAAACAACACCGCCGATGCCGCCTATACCATGGACGTCGACCGGCTGGTGTTGTATTGAGCTTTCAGGTTTCAGCGTTCAGGTTTCAGGAAAGACATCACGAAGCCCGCCCTGAACCCTGAAACCTGAACCCTTTTCCCATTTGGAGAAAGACGAAACAATGAAGATCAAGACGACTTTTCTAACGCTTCTGTTCGTGCTGCCGGCCCTGGCGCTGGCCGACGACATCAAACCGTTGTCGGTCGAGGTGCTGTGGGAACTCGAGCGTATCGGTTCGCCGGTGATTTCCCCCGAGGGCGGCCACGTGGTGGCGCCGATCACCACGTATGACACCGATGACGATTCCTCCGAAACCCGGTTGTGGCTGTTCTCAACCGACGGCGATGTCGAGCGCCCGCTGACCGCGAAGGGACAGTCGGCCGGCAACGCGACCTTCTCGCCAGACGGCAGCACGCTGGCTTTCACCAGCCGGCGCGGCGATGACGAGGCCACGCAGATCTACCTGCTGCCGATGGACGGCCCCGGCGAGGCCGAGCGCCTGACCGAGGTCCCCACCGGCGTCAATGGCGTCAAGTGGGTAGGCGAGAATCTCTATTTCATCTCGCGGGTCTGGCCGGACAAGGACTGGGAGGAAATCGAAGAACAACTGCAGGCAGACAAGGATTCAAAGGTATCGGCGAGACAGTGGAATGCCTTGCCCTATTCATTCTGGGATCATTGGCTGGAAGAAGACCGCCAGGCACATGTCTTCCGCATTGCGGCAGCCGGCGGCGACATCGAGCCAGTCACACAGCCGCTGGGTCGTGAACTGCCGCGTTCATCCCAGGGAGCGGGCAGCTACGACATCGACCCGGATGAGCGCTTCATCGCCTTCATGTCCGACCGCGATGATCGCGTCGATCCGGCAACCGATCTTTTTCTGGCCGAGATCGGCGGTGATTCGGTTGAAAACCTGACTGATAACCCGGCCGGCGATTCCACGCCCATGTTCAGCCCCGACGGCCAGACCCTGGCCTGGCTCGAGCAGCGCATTCCGGGTTTTTACGCCGATACGAGCAACATCATTCTCTACGACTTCGATTCAGCCGAACGCCGTAACCTGACCTCTGCCTGGGATCGCTCTGCCGCGGGGCTGGTGTGGGCGCCCGACGCCTCCGGCTTCTATGGCAGCATCGAGGATGCCGGCACGGTCCGCGTGTACCACATCGATGTCGAACGCGGCGAGCCGCGCGCGATCACTGGCGATACCAGTTTCGGCGGCCTGAGCATCGCCGACGACGGTACCCTGGTCGGAACCCACCAAAGCTTCCTGCATCCCGACCGTCTGATCGTGATCGATACCGACACCGGGGATACCACGCGACTGGACACGCGTAACGACGAGATCCTCGCTGAAGTCGATCTCGGTACCTACGAGTCGGTGACCTACACCGGCCACGACGGCACCGAGATCCAGATGTGGGTCAACTACCCGCCGGGTTTCGACGAGAGCAAGGAGTATCCGTTGTTCCTGCTGATCCACGGCGGTCCGCACAGTGGTATTCCGGACGGATTCCACTATCGCTGGAACGCACAGACCTTCGCTTCCTGGGGTTACGTCACCGCCTGGCACAACTTTCACGGTTCCAGCGGTTTTGGGCAGGACTTCACCGATTACATCAACCCCGACTGGATCACCGCGCCCTACAACGACACCATCGCCGCGGCCGAGTGGTTCGCCGAGCAGGATTGGATCGATGACGAGCGCATGGTTGCCGGTGGTGGCAGCTACGGCGGTTACCTGTCGTCCATCCTGCTGGCCAAGGAGCATCCGTTCAACACGCTGCTGATCCATGCCCCGGTCTACAACATGTACTCGCAGATGGCGGCCGACTTTGCCGTGCACTCGGTGCGTTTCGGCAACTACTGGGAAGACCCGAGCATCTACCGGGACATCTCGCCGCACTACTTTGCCGAGGATTTCCATACCCCGGCATTGATCATTCATGGTCAGCTCGACTACCGCGTGCCGGTCGGTCAGGCGTTCGAACTGTTCCGCACCCTGCAGAGCAAGGGCATCGAGTCGCGACTGATTTACTACCCGGACGAGAACCACTGGATCCTCAAGCCGAACAACTCCATCTACTGGTACGAGCAGGTCGCCGACTGGATGGCCAAGTTCGCCGAACCCGGCCCGAAGTAAGCGAGCCGCTTCGAGCAGAAAAACGCCGGCCTCGATGGCCGGCGTTTTTCGTCATACCTTGCCGATGGTTCAGAAGATGAACTGGAAGCGGGCGCCGTAGACCCAGCCGTCATCCTTGTAGATGTCGCGCTCGCCTTCCAGGTAAATGACGTTGAATTTCATCAGCGCTTCCGGCGTGAGATACCAGTTCAGACCGGCGGTGTAGCGCTCGAGCTTCTGGCCGCGACCCGGGCGACTGTGCTCCAGGGAGTCGGCCATCCCGTAGCGGAAAGCCACTTCGAATGCACCCCAGTCGCCGTTGCGCGGTGAAAAGCTGCGGTAGGGGCGCTGCAGACCGAAGTCGCCGCTGAAGGCACGGTAGTTCTTGCGCTCGCCGGTCAGGAAGTAACCGGTCTGAAGGTACCAGCCATCCAGGGTCAGCGAGGTGTCGTCGACACGCACGTCGCCACGCTCGGGGTCGAGATCCAGGTCGACGCGGTAGTATTCACCCTGCATCCACCAGGACTGGTGGCCGGCGGCAAACTCCAGGTTGGTGCGGGTAAAGTCTTCCACACCCTCGATGTCGTCACGACCGACCAGACGGGCATCGATGGCGCGGGTGCCTTCACGGGCGCGCAGGCGAACGGATTCATATTCTCCTTCATCGCGATTGAAGGCATTGCGGCGATGGTTGATGCCCGCTCCAAGGTGAACGAAGCTTTCGTCGGTCAGCACCGGAGCAAACGAACCACGTAGGGAAACAGCCCAGCCTTCCCGGATCTCGCGATCGAACTCGATGTCATGCCCGAACAGTCCGGCGCCGACATAGAAATTGGGCTGAATGGTTTCGTACATGATGCCGGGCTCACGGTTGACCTTGTAGGCATCGGAAGGTGCCGAACGCTCGATGAAGGTGATGTAACGTGAGCTGGTGGCATACTCCATGCCGAACGGCTCCTTGAAGTAGCCGACCGCCAGACGTGCCCCATGATCCATCAGGTAGGCCATGTAGGTGTTGGCCAGGTCGATTTCATTCTCGGCATAATCGGCCTCGATCTGCCACTCCCACTTTTCATTCATGATGCCCAGCGCACCCAGGCGGACGCGACGGAGAATGACGCCGTAATCGGGGAACGGATGGCCCTGGCGGGCAACGTTTTCCATATCGTCGCCGAAGTCCTGCCAGGCCGCGTCAAGTTGCGCACGTCCGCGCAAACGGAAGCGGCTGGAGCCATCGGCTGATTCCAGGCCGATGCGCGGAACCTGGCCGGTCAGTCCGTCATCACGCATCGGGGCGGTGGGCTCGTAGCCCAGGTCGGCGCCAATCAGCTTCACCTTTTCCCGAGGCGCTGGTTCGGCTTCCGGCTCGGCCTCGGCTTCCGATCGAATCATCTCGGCTTCCTCGGCGCTGAGGATCCCCTTGTCGATCAGCAACTCCATCAGCCGATCGGTTTCCGACGCCACGGCACCCGCCGATACCAGCAGTAATGCCATGCCGGTCACTGCGCCAAGTTTCGGGTAATTCATTATGGTTCTCCTTGCGGATAGTTTGTTGCATTTCTCCATAGTCCCCGGCTTGGGCACCGAGTCCTCACGGTCCGGTCAGTGAAAAATGACCGGCATAATGAATTGTTAACTTCCTGTAGTCCGGGTTGGTTGATCCGCATCAATTCATGCGAACTTTCTGATAGATTCGATGGTGCATATACATCAGGGAAGAACGTGGCCAATACAGAGATTGAACGCAAGTTTCTAGTCACCGACCTGGGCTGGAAACAAAAGGGCCAGGGCCGACGCTTTCGTCAGGCCTACCTGTCAACCGACAAGCAGCGGGTGGTGCGTGTGCGCGTGGTCGATGATGATGCCTGGTTGACCATCAAGGGTCAGACCAGCGGGATTACGCGGCTGGAATTCGAATACGCCATTCCGGTCGAGGATGCCGAGCATATGCTCGAATCACTGTGTCACCAGCCGGTGATCGACAAGACCCGTTACCTGTTAAAGCACGGCGACCACACCTGGGAGATTGATGAGTTTCACGGCGCCAACGAGGGATTGGTGGTGGCCGAGATTGAACTGGATTCGGAAGAAGAACACTTCGAGCGCCCCGAGTGGCTGGGAGAGGAAGTCTCGGGCGATCCGCGATACTTCAACTCCAACCTTATCGCCCACCCCTACCGAGAGTGGAGCGAACCCGAGTGACTCACGATTAAGCACCTTGGACGGTCTGTCCGAAGTTGCCAGCACTTTGCATGGGGTCATGCGCAAGTCCTTCGGCCCGCGATGGTTTCGCTGAAGGCCTTGCCACCGCATCGAACTGAAGTGAAGGTTCCCCGGCATGAACGGCGCGCATGTGGAGTATTGGGATGTCGGTGGTGTTCCAATCGATCAGAACAGACCGAACACTCCATCGGGCGTAATACCCAGTACCCTGAACCAGGTTTCTCCCATGACGATGATGGCCAGCCATCCCAGTGTCATCATGATCAGGCCGAACTTGACTGCGTCGGTGAGGCTGTACATGTCGGTTTCATACAGCAGCGCGGCCGGCTTGGAGTTGAATGGCAGCACGTAGACATGTTCGATCAGGAAGGCCACGGGCAGGGCCAGGCTGATGACCGGGTAGTCGAAATGCTGGGCCGTGCCGATGGCGATGGGCACGAAGATCATCGCGCGCATGGTCTTCGATTGTGACAGCAGTGCGGAGTAACACATCACCCCGGTCAGGATCAGGTAGAGCACCCAGAACGGCGTGTTCTGGTCCAGGCCGATGGCGGTGAAAAACGCATCCACACCGATGTTGGGCAGCCCGGTTTCGGCAAAGCCCGCCCCCAGGCAATAGGCGCCGGCAGAGAACAGCATCAAGTGCCAGGGGATATCGACATCGTTCCAGTCGACGATGCCAATGCGTGGCATCAGCGCCACGATACCGCCGACGAAGGCGATGGCCGTGGGACTAACGCCGTGCAGGCGGTCGGTGGCCCACATCGTCAAGATAGTGATGAAGATGACCGAGGCCCGGATTTCGTCCCAGCGCACCGGGCCGAGTTGTTCGTATTCCTTTTTCAGCCGCTCCATGCCGCCTTCGACCTGCGGCAGCTTCTCGCGCTCTTCGAGCGGGAAGACCAGCTTCATGCCCAGAACGTAACCGATCAGCATCAGTCCGACCATGGTCGGCAGCATGGCGATCATCCAGTCGGCAAAGAAAACACCGCCGGTGATGGCACCGCTGATCAAGGCCGCGGCCAGCAGGTTGGCGCCGGAACCGGTCACGAAAGCGCCAGCGCCGAGGTTGATATTGAGCAGGTTCTGCAACACGATGTTGCGGCCGAAGTTGGCCTTGCCGTCGCCCGGGCGCGATCCGTAGATGGCGGCGATCACCATGAAGATCGGCAGCATGATCGCGGCCTTGGCCGTGGTCGCCGAAATGAACGCCGAGAGCGTGACGTTGATGACGATGAAGCTCAGGAAAACGCGTGGCGCCGTGCGGCCGAACTTGAGCAGGAACCACAGCGTGAAGCGTTTGGCCAGGCCGGTCTTGACCAGCATGCTGGCGAGAATGAACGACATGATATTCAGCCACATGATGGGGTGGCCGAGCTGGGCGTAGGCCTCGCGTTCGCTAAGCACGCCGGTGAACACCAGCAAAATGATGACGATCAGCGAGGTCAGGTAATTGGGAATGGACTGCGCCGTCCACAGGATCATGCCGACCAGGAACACCCCCAGCATGAAGGCGTTGCGACGAACCATCTCGTCGCGGCCGATTTCCTCCAGCGTCGCCGCGGCCTTGTCGGGCAGGATGTCTGCATTGAAGACCAGCAGAAATTCCGGCGTCCAGGCAAAGCCGAACAGGATGAAGGCGAAGATCGCCAGCGGAATGCCTGCCCGGGCCATCCAGATCTCGGTGCTGGACTTTTCCCGCTTCGGCAGCTGGTCGATGCGGTAATTGCCCATGTCCAGTGCATCGCCGTTGCCCCCGACGGTGCCGGGCTCGTCGGTATCTCTAGTTGTCTGTCCCATTCAGAACAGCGGCTTACGGATCAGCCCGGTGACGCGCTGCAGTGCCTTGACGTAGCTGACGTTCCTGTAGACATCCAGGCCGAGGGTATACGCCAGTCTTTTCAGGGAAGCGGGATCCGTTGATTCGATGCAGGCGGTCCGGATGCCGGCACCGTTTATGCTTACCTCGGCCACTTCGGCCAGGCAGTCGCCGATCTCGAAACCGAACCGCCGTTTGAACAGGTCCACGATGACCACCTGCGGACAATGACGCTCCAGCGCTTCGAGCAGGCTGAAAAGGTCCAGCTCGCCCCGGCCGGAGAGTTCCTTCTCCTCGATACCCAGGGCCGGGACCAGCACCTTGCACAATTTTTCGGCCTCAAGCGGCAAATCCAGCTTGACTTGCGGCTCCCACAGTTCCAGCTCGTCCGACTGGTCGACCCGCTTCTTGATGTCGAGCTGATCGTTGCGAAACTTGACGTTCCATGTCCCGCTGTTGCGGCTGACCAGGTAGACCTCCTGGCTTTCACGGATACCGACAAGCTCGCCGCCTTCACGCATGCGGCGTTCGACGATGCCGAAGCTGGGCGCAAAGGCGCGGAATTCGTAACGCGGTTTTGAGTTCATGAGGTCACTTCCCTGATTCAGCCGTCAGGCTAAACGCGGGCCAATGAATAACTCATGATCTAAATCAAAATTCATCGGCACTGGTTCAGTCTTCGCCTTGCTCCTTGCGAGCCCGCTTCAGTTCCCGCAACAGTTCGATTCCCTTGCGGCGTTGCTCGCGCAGCAGTCGAATCTGCATGTCGAGCAACTCGCGCCCGTCCGGGTGCGATTCCTCGGCTCGCTCCGCTTCCAGCACACGTTGCTTCTCACGCATTCTCGCCAGCATTTTCCTGAGCTTGTCGCGCTTCTTGAGCTGATCGCGGTAGTCCTTCGAAAGGAACTCCCGGAATTTCTTCAGCGTCGATTTTCCGCTCATGGGACTTGCCCTCCGGGGCGGGTTTCGGGCTCTTCCGACGATTGCAGGATGTCGCGCAGCTCGCCCGATTCCAGTGCCAGTTCCTCGCGCAACTCGGCGTCCATTTCCTCGAATGGCAGGAAGATGGCCCTGGCTGCGGCAATCAGGTTGGTCGAGATTCGGTAGGCATAGGCGCTGTCGTTCATCAGCGAGGTGGCCTGTTCGGCATTGATGGCCCGATCACGAATCAGTTGATCGAGATGGCCGTTGGTGACGATGTCGTGGCCTTCCACGCGCGCGGCCAGTTCGCCCAGGCTCAGTTCCATGTCTTCGCCGGGTTCCTGAGACAACTCATCGAGCCGGCTGAGCAGTTCGCCCAGATTGGCCCGAATCTGCAGATATTCACCGCGGATTCCGGCATTGGACGAGCGCAGGTAGCGCACCAGGTTCTTCTGCAGGTGCTTGGTGTCCTTGACCGCCTCGAGCAACCGCTGACTGGTCGTGCGCAACACCACCAGCTGCCGGGCTCGTTCACCTTCCACTGAAACCCGCGCGAGGAAATCCACGATCAAACCGTGCAGCGGCTTGACCCGATCCTGGTAGAGCGCATCCAGGTCGTGTGCACGCACGCGTTCGGGTGGATCACTCAGTTGCGCGCGATCAATGCTTGCACGCAACTGGGCCGGTTCGTAGTTCAGCGAGGTGGCGATGATCTTGAAGATACGGCGGAACAGCCGCAACAGCTCCTTGCGTGCCGCTTCCATGGCCGGCCCGGGCACGTTGGCCACCGCATTGCCGATGTAGCGAGGTTTGCTCGCCGGTGCGGGCCTGCTTTTGAATACACGTTCGAGCACCTTCACCATGGTCGGAATCAGCGGAACCATGATCCCGATGCCAGCCAGGTTGAACAGCGTGTGGAAGATGGCCAGGCGCACGGCGTGGTTGTCTTCGGCCAGGCCAACCAGCCCGGCCAGGAACTCCACGGTCAGCATGAACGGTGTGATCAGCGCCAGTGCCACCGCTGCCGTCACCACGTTGAATAGCAGGTGGGCGCCGGCCAGTCGCCGGCCTTCGATATTGGCGGTGATCGCCGCCAGCCCGGTGGACACCGCGGTACCGATATTGGCACCGATGGAAATGGCCAGCGCGTTCTCGTAACTGATCTGCCCTGCGGCCAGGGCGGTGATGGTCAGGATCAGGGTGGCATGACTGGATTGCATGACCACCGTGGCGAAGATTCCGATACCGGTGTAGATCGCCAGACCCTTGAGCCCGGTCATGCCCCAGGCGCTTAGGTCGAAGGCCTGCTGGAAGGCGTCGAACCCGTCCTTCATCCACTGGATGCCGAGAAACAGAAAACCGATGCCGACCAGCACCCAGCCGAGTGAGCGCAGCGTCGTGTGGCGGGTAAGGATGAAGACCACGCCGAAAGTGAGAATGGGCAGAGCGCCGCGGCCGATATTGAAATGCAGCGCCGGGCCTGCCATCAGCCAGGCACCGGTGGTGGTGCCCAGGTTGGCACCGAAAATGACCCCCAGCCCCTGTTGCAGCCCGAGCAGGCCGGAACTGAGAAACGAGATCGTCAGCAGCGAAACCAGGGTGCTCGACTGGGTCAGTGCGGTGGCGGTGGCGCCAAAGGTCAATCCTTTCCACAGCCGGTCGGTGGATAGCCTGAGCAATCGTTCCAGCGTTCCACCGGTCAGGCTCCTGAGCCCCTGCTCCAGCGCCATCATGCCGAACAGGAACACGGCGACACCGGAGGCGATTTCGGCGACCGTTTCGCTTGACCAGAACGCCCAACCCAGCAAGGCCAGCGCAACGATCAGGGGCAGATTGCGGAACATTGGTTCCCTTCAGTCCAGTCCGTTGCCGAGATCATGCCACAGATCATCGACTCCCTCGATGCCGGTCGACAGCCGGAACAGCCATTCGTCGATGCCCAGGCGAAGCCGTTCCTCCGCGGTGAGCTTGGCGTGGCTGGTGTGCGAGGGCTGGCAAATGGTCGATTCCACCCCGCCCAGGCTCACGGCCGGTCGAATCAGCTCAAGGCGGTCGAGAAACCGCTCGGGATCCAGCCCGCCGGCCAGCCGGAACGACAGCATGCCGCCGAAATCCCGCATCTGGGCCCGCGCCAGGTCGTGATGCGGATGCGAGGGCAGTCCCGGGTACAACACCTCGGCCACAGCGTCGTGGTCGGCCAGGCGCCGGGCCAGCTCCAGCGCATTGTCTGATTGCTGGCGCACGCGAAGCGCCAGGGTCTTGAGCGAGCGCTCCAGCAGGGCCAGGTCCTGGCCATTGAGGCTTGAGCCCAGGCGAACGATGGTGGGGTGGATACGCTCGATCAGTTCCGCGCTGCCGGCCAGTGCGCCGCACAAAAGGTCCGAATGCCCGCCCAGGTACTTGGTGCCCGAGTGCATGACCAGGTCGAAGCCCATTTCGATCGGCCGTTGCACCACCGGTGTGGCGAAGGTGTTGTCGATCACGCCGGTAATGCCGTGCTTGCGGGTAATCGCCGCCGTGCCCGGAAGATCGATGATCTGCATCAGCGGGTTGGTCGGTGACTCGACCAGCAGAAGACGGGTGTGGGCGGTGATGAGGCCTTCGAGATGGTCCGGGTTGCCGTCCCAGATGGAGAAGCGGAACCCGTAAGGATCGAGCAGACCCCCGACCAGGTCCATGGTGCCGCCGTAGAGCCCGTCGACCAGGATGGCGTGATCACCCGGCTTCATCAACGACATGAAGATCGCGCTGATTGCGCCCATGCCGCTGGCCGTGATCGTGCCCGCCTCTGCGCCTTCCAGCGCGGCGACCTTGGCGGCGACAACCTCATGGTTGAGCGTGTTGTGGTAGCGCGGGTAGCAGACCGCTTCACCGCGGTAATCGAATGCGGAGCTGGTCACCACCGGCGTATTGA
>SKXY01000268.1 GCA_007128175.1 Wenzhouxiangella sp.
AAAAGGGGGAGAGGGGGAGACGGAAGAGGGAAGACTTTGGGGAGTGGGAGTTACCTGGGTGGGCGGGGAGTGGCGGAGATGCGCAGGAATCTGGCGCCGAGCAGGACGGCGGCCACACTCAGGCCGGTGAGGATGCCGACCCACATGCCGGCCGGCCCCCACTCTTTCGGGAAGGTCAGGTACCAGCCGGTGCCCAGGCCGATCATCCAGTAGGCGAGCACGCTGTAGAGCATGGGAACGCGCGTGTCCTTGAGGCCGCGCAGGGCGCCGGCCACACTGCCCTGAATGCAATCGGCAACCTGGAAGATGGCGGCGAACAATAGCAGCGAGGCGGCCAGTTCGATAACTTCGCGGTCGGCCGTGTACAGACGGACGATCTGTTCGGGAATGGCGACCATGACCAGCGCCGAAAGCACGCCGAAGCCGGTGGCCAGCCCAGTGCCAACCAGCCCGGCGCGCCGGGCGCCGACCGGATCGCCACGACCCATGGCATTGCCCACGCGCACCGTGATCGCCCCGGCGATGCCCAGCGGCACCATGAACATCAGTCCCGTGTAGTTCAGCGCGACCTGGTGTGCGGCGACCGGCAGCGCGCCCAGCGTACCGACCAGCAACGCCGACATCACGAACAGGCCGCCCTCCATGAACACCATCACGCCGATCGGAAGTCCCAGCCTGACCAGGGCCGAAATCTCGCGCCGGTCGGGCCAGGAAAAGCGGCTCAGGACGGCGTAGGGCCGGTAGCGCGGCCGCCACAACACCCAGCCCAGCAAGGCCAGAAACTGCAGCCACAGAACGATGGCCGTGGCCCAACCGCAACCCACCGCGCCGAGCTGCGGCAGGCCCAGCTTGCCGAACATCAGCACATAGTTGAGCGGCACGTTGATGGCGATGCCGAGCAGGCCGATGTACATGGTCGGTCGGGTATAGCCGACGCCTTCGGAGAAGAAGCGCAGCACCAGCAGCCCGGTCATTGCCGGTGCGCCCCAGCTGATGGCCTGCAGGTAACCGTTGGACACGAATGCCACCGCCTCGTCGGTCCCGAGCGCGGCCATCAGCCAGTCGGCACGGCGCATCACCCACCACAACACCACCGCCAGAGCTGCAGCCACCCACAAGGCCTGGCGTGTCAACTCGCCGGCCTGGCGCGGCCGTCCGGCGCCGTCAAGCTGCGAGACGGCCGCCGATACCGCCATCAGCAGGCCCAGCACGAACAGGAACCCCGCCGCCCAGATCGACGAACCCACCGCCACGGCCCCCAGATCGACCTGCCCCAGGCGCCCGGCCATGACCGTGTCGACAAAGTTCATGCCGAAGTTGGTTACCTGGCCGATGATCAGCGGCCCGGCCAGCAGCAAGGTGCGCATCACCTCGCGGCGCAATCCGGCATCGTTAGCTGACGCTGTCATATACTCGGCGGGTCTTGAGGGAAGGCAGCGGCATTGTCTGCCGAAGGAATTGTCCATGCAAGCTCATATTCCAGGGAGTACCGAGAACGTGGTCGTGATCTACGAGGTCAACCTGCACATCGCCAAGGCCGTTGCCGACCGCTTCGCCGACTGGCTGCCGGGCCATGTCGAAGAGATGCTCGCCCTTCCCGGCTTCATCGATGCCGTCATCGCCCGTGAGGAAGCCGACGACAGCTCGGTCGCCTGGAGCGTGCGCTACCGTTTGCAAAATCGACAAGCGCTCGACGATTACTTCGCCGAGCACGCCGAGCGCATGCGCGCCGACGGCATCGAACGTTTCGGCGAACACATGCACGCCAGCCGTCGCATTCTGACCGAGACCTTGCAACTGAGGGCAGGTTGACCTTGCACTGCGTATAATCCAGCCATGATCTGGAAACCCGACAATGCATCCGTGCAAATCGCTCGCCTGCTGATCGCGATACTGGTGCTGGCCCTGCTGGCCGGCTGCGGCAGCCGCCAGTTGCAGGACTCGCTGGTGGGTTCAACCGCGCAACGGCTGGTCACCTACAGCATCGATGACCTGGTACGCCAGTTACCCGATGGTGACTTCGCCGCTCATTCAGGGCAGCGCATGCACCTGGAAAGCCACTTCATTCAGCATCCGGATCTCCTGGCGTATGCCGACGACAGGCTGAGCGTCGAGTTGGCCAACCGTTTTGACATCGAGGTGGTCGATGCCGACGAGCCGGCCGACGCGAAACTCAACGTGTTCTACACCTCGCTGGGTACAGACCAGGGGTATCACGGCTTCTACGTGCCGTTGGGATTCATTCCGGGGATGTCGGAGACCGCGCGCGTCAATCTCGTCACGCTCGAGCAATTTCACGGCGTGGCCGAGATGTACTACTACATCGGCGAAACCGGCAGCGAACAGCGCGGCGATGTCATCCAGGCGCGCACGCGCACGGATGCACTGGGCCTGCCAATCATTACCGTGCCGATCTCGACCATCGACCGGCGCTGACCGCGCGCCTTTTGACCACGCCGGCCGGGCAGACCTTTCAGGTCCTCAATCGCGGAAGTTGGTGAACTGCAGCGGCAGTTCGAACTCAGCCTCCTTGATCAGGGCAATGGCCTGCTGCAAGTCATCGCGCTTCTTGCCCGTCACCCGCACCTGATCGCCCTGGATGGCGGCCTGCACCTTGAGCTTTGAGGCCTTGATGTGCTTGACGATCTTCTTCGCCAGCGGCGTGTCGATGCCTTCACGGATGGTGACCTGGCGGGTGGCGGTTTTCGCCTGGATGACCGGCTCGCCGGCCTCGGTAGCCTCGAGGTCGATACCGCGCTTGGCCAGCTTAGCATAGAGCATGTCGAGCATCTGGCCGAGTTGGAACTCGGATTCGGTCTTCAGCGTGATGACCTGGTCGTTGACCTCGAAACTCGAGTCGGTGCCCTTGAAATCGAAGCGGGTGGCGACTTCGCGGTTGGCCTGGTCGACGGCATTGGCGATCTCGTGGTGATCGACCTCGGAGACGATATCGAAACTGGGCATGGTGAAATCCTGAACGTGAACGGGGAATGCGGCGATGATACCGCCTGGGGACGGGGCGGACGCCGCAGTTTGTCAGCTGCGCAGTAACTGCGAGCGAATTTCGGCAGCCAGCCGTTTGCCTTCCTCCACGCCCCACTGGTCGTAGGCGTTGATCCCCCACAGCACCGACAGGGTAAAGACTGCGTGTTCCAGGCTGGCGAGCAGCCAGCCGAGGTTGTCGCTGTCGAGCTCGTCGACGATCAGGGTGGCGACCGGCCGGTTGCCCGGCATGTTCTGACACGGCTTGCCATCCGAACGACCGTCGGCGAAGGCCCGGGCCTGGGCCAGCATGTGTGCGAGCTGGGCCTGATGCCAATCGGGATAGGCGTGACGATCGCGCAGGCTGCCGACCAGCAGCACCGGGTGCGTGTCCAGCCCCTGGTGCAGCGCCTGGAAAATGGAATGCTGAAGATCGGTGCCACGGCCGCCGTAGACCAGCGGGGCGGTGGGCGCATCGACCGGTCGATCATCCAGCCCTACGCCCTTGCCCAGGCTCTCCATCACCAGTTGCTGGAGATGGTCGGCCAGCAGGGCCAGGCGCGGTTCGTAGCTGATGACGCCGAGTGTGTTCAGATCGAGCTCGCGCCTGAGAAAATGCACCAAGAGCGCGACAACGACGGCCATGTTGCCACTTCCTTTACCCTGCCTGAACTCCTGGTCGGCATGCTCCGCCCCGGCCAGCAGACGACTGAAGCGATCCGGACCGATTCGGGCTGCGGCGCTGACCCCCACCGACGACCACAGCGAGTAGCGACCGCCGACGAATGACGGAAACTCGAGCACATGACCGGGAAGAACACCGAATTCGTTCGCTTTTCCGGCACTGGCCGTCGCGGCCCAGGCTCGTTTGGCCCAGTCCTCGCCCAGCCACTGACGCGCAGCGCTGGCCTGGGCCAGGGTTTCCTCGGTGGAAAAGGATTTCGAGGCGATCACCATTCCGGTGGTGGCCGGGTCGAGTTCACGACACAGCCTTTCGAAACGGCGTCCGTCCAGAGTCGACAACCAATGCACGCGAATGGCGCTGTCGTCGGCGTTGAGTGCATCGGCCACCAGCCTCGGGCCAAGGTCGGAGCCGCCGATGCCGATATGGAAAAGATCCGTCAGGCCGCTGCTACCATCGTGCAGCTCACCGGCAAGGCGGAGAAAACGGTCGCGCTGTCGTGCCAGAGACTCGGCGTCGACACAGGATCCGAATGCTTCCTGCTTGCCGGCTCGCAACGCCATGTGCAGGGCCGGCTGGCCTTCACTGGAATTGACCTTCTCGCCGGCAAAAAGGCGAGCCACGGCTTCATTCAGGCCGCTCGAACCGGGAAGGGCCTTGAGCACCTCGAAGCGTTCGCGACTGATCGGGATGCGGGAAAAATCCAACTCCCACCCGGACTGGCGCTGACGGAAATCACGCTCGCGCTTGGGATCGGCAGCGAAGAGTTCGGCGAT
>SKXY01000295.1 GCA_007128175.1 Wenzhouxiangella sp.
AGGTCGATACCGAATCAACCGAATGGCTCGCGCTGAAAGCCTGGCGGCTGGAGACAGCGCGCAGCGAAGAGGTTCCGCCCTACGTGATCTTCCACGACGCCACCCTGGCCGCCATCCTCGACGCCCGGCCGACGACACTGGAGGAACTGGCCACGGTCAGCGGCGTCGGCGAACACAAACTGCAACGCTATGGCGAGCAGGTGCTGGGCGTTCTGCGGGAGCTGGAATGATGCCCGGCATCGCCGCTGGGCCCGCCCCGGCGCCCCGAAGGTGTCAGCTCACAGCCCGCCACAGCTGGAGCGCAGGCGCGAAAAAAATCATCAGGATGAAGATCGCCAGACCGAGGTACAACAGCGTCCGGACCGGCCGTCGTCGAATCGCCGTCCCCAACGTTTCCGCCCGGCCCTCGCGAACTGCCTGGTCGTGCTCGGCGCGGGCACGCCGGGCGCGTTCGGCCTGATATTCGTCCATCAACTCCCGTGCACGCGGATAGTCATCACGCTCCTTCAACCAGATGCCACCGGCGGTGATGCCGAGTGGGCCGGGCGGAGTCTGGTAGCATTCAATGTGGTGACGGGCCATCAACTCGAGCACTTCTCCGCTCTCGTCTTCGGGCACGTTTCTGAGGTTAAGCAACAATCGGGGCATGGACGGCATGAAAAGGGACAACCGCCGCCACTATAGCGCAGCAATTGCTGTCCGGGCGGGCCAATCAATCCTCGAACCGGTATGATTGATCGTATCGAGGGGCAATATCCACAAGCGTGGAATGCAAACAGGAGTTTTCGCCGGGGGTGAGGTAGACGGAATGAAGACAACTCTGGTCGACTCAGAAAGGGGGAAAGGTGCGCCGCATCGGTAGCCAGGCTCCGATTTCGCGCATACATGCCTGCCGCATGGTGGTCATTCTGGGCCTGTTTCTTGCAACCGTGCCAGTGATCGCTCATGCCGATGAGATTCGCCAACTCCTCGAGCGTACCGCCAGACCCGATTTCACCACCCTGACCGACGACGGCCGGGAACTCCTTGATCGACTGCTTGAACTGCATGCACATGCCTCACCACGGCAGCAAGTCCAGATCCGCCTGATCCAGGCGCGCAATGTCGCCCTGGCGGGGAACTACGAACGAGGAGTAGAAATCCTTTCGTCCCTGGTCAAGCAGGAAATGGACACCGACCAGCATCTCCAGACACTGGTGCTGCTGGCCAACCTGCTGCTGCAGATCGACCGGTATCACGAGGCATTCACCCGACTGGAGGAGGCGGTCCGCCTCGCTTCCGATGTGAATTCTCCCGCTCAGCAGGCGCGAGCCTACAGCCTGGCCGCCTACTGGTATGGCGAAGTCGGGCACAACGACCAGGCAAGGGAAATGGCTCGCCTGGCCGAGGAAAGTGTTGCCGAACTGACCGACCCATGGGTGGCATGCATTGCACTCGAAAAGCTTGTTCTGGCCTGGCGGGCGATGGATGAGCAGCAACCCGCGAGACTCGCTGCCGAGCGGGCAGTGACGGCTTGCAGGAAATCCGGGGATCCGGTCTTCATCAGCGCGGTTACCCGGCAGCTCGGACAAATCCGTTTCGGACTCGGCGAAATCGATCCGGCCGAAGCACTGCTGAACGAGGCCATCGCCGTGGCCACCGAGAACGGTTATGTAGACGGTCTCCTGCAGGCGCACCTGGCCCTGGCTCGTCTACTCAAGGATCAGCAGCGCCTGACCGAAGCCGCTGAACTTCTTGATTCCAGCATCGAGGAAATGGAATCACGACAGCGATGGCGACACCTCACGGATGCACGGCGATTGCTCGGCGTGATCGCCCACCAGAAGGGTGACCTGGAGGGGGCACACCAGCATTTCAGCCACTATCTCGACGCCCACGAGCGGTACCTTGCGACGCTACGGTCACGAGCCACGGCGTTTCACGAGGTCCAGTTCGGGACCAGGGCACGGGAACAGGAGCTTGAATTACTTCGCGAGCAGGCACGATTCGAGGATCTGGAAGAACTGGCCCGCAAGCAGCAATGGCGCATTCAGCTGATCAGCTTCGGCCTGATATCCATTCTCGTGCTAATCCTTGCGCTATTGATCGTGCACACCATCCGGGATCGCCGCTACTTCCGTACGCTATCGAGACGGGACAGCCTCTCCGGGCTGCGCAACCATACCAGTTTCTTCGAGGCCGCCGACGAAGCGGTGAAACGCTGTCAAGACAAGCGAAAGCCGGCCACCATGGTGCTTGGCGACATCGATCACTTCAAGCAGATCAACGACACGTGCGGCCACCTGGTGGGAGACGAGAACATCCGGCGGGTTGCCTCCAGGTTGCAGGAAACATTCGGCCGGCACGGAATCACCGGACGGATCGGCGGCGAAGAGTTTGCGGTACTTCTGCCCGGCAAGGACGAACAGAGCGCACTGAAGCTGGTCGAGAGAATGCGCCAGGCTCTGAAAAAGACCCGGCACTCCGACCCGGAGCAACGGATAACGATCAGCTTCGGGATCGCACAGTTCCGGGACGAGTGGTCCATGGACGAACTGCGACAGGCGGCCGATGAAGCACTCTACGAAGCCAAGCATGCCGGCCGCGATCAGGTCGTTGTCGCTAAGGGGCCGGCATCATGACAGCCATATCGGCCGCATTCCGCTTGCCTGCGTTGATGCAACGCACGACGAGCGCGATCGGGTCCGCTTTTCGGGCCGGGCTGGTCACAACGGGCCTGCTGGCCGTGATGGTGTCGGCCGCAGCATCCGAGGAAGATGGTTTTCAGCAACAACTGGAATTGGCCATCGAACTCAATCTGACAGCCCCGTGGCAGGAATCACAGGCGATTCTTGATCGAATCGAAGCTCAGCTGGACCAGGCCACTCCGGACCAGTTTGCGACCTTCCAGCTGCTCAGGATTCGCAACCTGGCACTGGCCGGAAAGTTTGTCGAAGGACTGGAACTTACCCGAGACCTCTTGCAACAGTCTATCCCCGAGGAACACCAGCTGGCTGCGCTGGCTCGAGGCGCCAACCTCGGACTGCTGGGTCGTCGCTTCGAAGAAGCATTTCATCACCTCTACCAGGGCCTTATGCTCGAGCCCGAGGTCAATGATCCGGAGCTGACCACTTATATCTACAGCATGGCCGCCGAGGTATTCCGGACCGTTGGCAAGGTCGATCAGGCCATCGAATACGCACAGCATTCGGTGAGCGTTGCACGCGAGCATGCGCTCGAACGTCCCGCATGCGTGGCCAAACTGCGTCTGGCGATCGCCTACCGTGCAGGCGACCATTTTTCCGAAGCCATGGAGCACTTCGACATGGCACTGTCACAGTGTCGCCAGGCAAACGATCCGATCTTCATCGCAATTGCCGAAACCGGCCGCGGCCATGTCCTGCAACGCAAGGGGCAGCTGGATGAAGCCGAACGCGTGCTGGAGCGCGCGCTGGAACAACATCGCCAGAACGGTTATCGATCCGGCGAGTTCGAAACCCTGCTGTTCCTGGCGCATCTCTACCAGAAGACTGATCGTGATCAACGTGCAGAGGCAATCCTGGCCGATCTGATCGACGAGTTCACCAATGCCGAGCGCTGGGATCTGCTGGCGACCACCCACAAGGTACTGGGAAAAATCACCAGCGGACGCGGCGACCATGCCCGGGCACTTGAACATGTTCTTGGTGAGATCAACGCAAGGGAGCGGTTTCTCGATGTCGAGCGCACCCTCAAGCTGGCCTACCTTGAGATCGAGTTCGAAACCCTCCACCGGAACCAGCAGCTGTCCTTGCTGCATCAGCAACGCCGGGTTTCCAAATTGCAGGAACAGACCCGCGTGCAGCAACGCCGACTGAATGCCATGGCCTATGCATCAGGTGGATTTCTGACCGTCATTCTCTTGCTGCTCCTGATTCGCGCCCGTCGCGAACGTCGTCATTTCCAGCGGTTGTCAGGTCTCGACAGCCTGACCGGGCTGAGCAACCACACGCGCTTTTTCGACGCAGCGCGCCAGATGGTGCAGGAAGCCGAACGCAACGGGCTTGGGCTGGTAATGGCCATCGGCGATATCGATCACTTTAAGCAAGTCAATGACACTCATGGTCACCTGGCCGGTGACGAAGCGCTGCGGCAGGTTGGCCGGGCCCTGAGCGATCTGTTCACGGAAAGTGCGCAGGTTGGCCGTATCGGTGGAGAGGAGTTCGCCCTGTGCCTTTCAGGCAAGAGCATCGACGAGACCAACCGGTTGCTCGAGGAGCTGCGCGGCAAGCTCAGGCAGATCGATTACGGCGGTGAAGGCCGCCCGCTGACCATCAGCTTCGGACTTGCGCGACTGCAGCCCGATGAGTCGCTGGGAAGGTTGCGTCAACGCGCCGACGAGGCCTTGTACCAGGCCAAGAGCGCCGGTCGCGACATCGTTATCGTTGCCGCGCCGGAT
>SKXY01000341.1 GCA_007128175.1 Wenzhouxiangella sp.
CCCAGGTTTTGGGGGTCTTGGAGTTGATCAAGGAGTAAGACAAATAGGGGTTCATGCCGGTTATCCGCGCGATGGATAATGCTTTCCAGGTCGGTATAGGGATAACCACCGGTGTTGAGGGCTGCCCCCTGGTGGTGGGGGTCAATGCCATCAAGGTCAGACCGTTTAACAATTTCGACAGGCACCTTTTGCCCCCTGGCGAGATTGATGATCTCTGCCAATCGCCCTTGTTTTTTCGTGTTTTGGGCGATCCACAGGCGGTGAACCTGGCGTCGTTTGGCTCGCAACACCTCGTAAATCGGGTTGCGACCGGTGATCCACTCGCGCAAGGCCTACTCCCAGCGCCAGGATGAACCCTGGGATGTGTCTTCGATCGTTACGCCCAGGTCTGCCAGATCGTCCCGAACCCGATCTGCAAGCTGGTAATGTTTCTGCTGTCTTAGTTCATTACGCAAATCCACCAGCAGTTCAATAAAGGCATCTGCACCGGTTGTTGTTTTTTCGCGTTCTTTGAGGGTAAGCCCTAAAACTTCGGTTAACTCGCTGAGGAGGTTCTGGGCAGAAGCTAACTCATCATCCGTGGCGTTTTCGGACCGGGCCTGGTTGATCACACGCACCAGGTCAAAGATATGCCCCATTGCACCGGCGGTGTTGAAATCTTCATTCATTGCATCGGTGAAACCTTTTTGGGTTGTTTCAACCTGTTCATTTAATTTGTCAAGAAGATCAGATGAGGCCCCTGTTGCCCCTGGCGAAGCCGGTCGTAAGGCAGATAACAGGCGTTCCAGGGCACGCTGGTTGGCTTCGATGACTTCATTGTTGAAGGTTAGCGGGCTGCGATAATGGGTGCTGAGGACAATCAGGCGCATCACATCGCCGCTGTGCTCTTCTAGAAATTCCTCGATCGGTATCAGGTTGCCGGTGGACTTGGACATCTTCTCACCTTTTAGCTGGAGCATGCCGTTATGCATCCAATACCGGGCGAAGGGTTTTCCAGTGATGGCCTCGGTTTGGGCAATTTCATTTTCGTGGTGGGGAAAGATCAGGTCGTTCCCGCCCCCGTGGATGTCGATCTGATGTCCCAGGTGATCGAGGTTCATGGCTGAGCATTCAATATGCCAGCCCGGTCGACCCGGTCCCCAGGGACTATCCCAGGCAGGTTCACCCGATTTGGCTTTTTTCCATACAGCGAAATCCATAGGGTTTTCTTTTCGTTCATCCACGCGGATGCGGCTGCCGGCATTCATTTCCTCAAGCTTGCGACCGGAAAGCTTGCCATAATCCTTGGCTTTTTCGACCCGAAAATATACATCACCATCAACCTCATAGGCGGTGTCTTTTTCGATTAGTTTTTCGACCATTTCGATGATGGTGTCAATCTCATCTGTTGCACGGGGATGCTCTGTGGCTGGCATGATGTTGAGGTCTTGCAGGTTTTGTTTGAACTCATCGATATACTTTTCAGCCAGTTCAATTGGTTCTATACCCAAACGCTGGGCACGATCGATGATTTTGTCATCAACATCGGTGAAATTCATCACATATTGAACATCATAGCCCTTGTAGGTTAAATAGCGTCGAATGATGTCAAATACCAGCGCCGACATGGCATGCCCAACATGGGCACGATCATACACGGTTGGTCCGCAAACATACATCCTGACTTTGCCTTCTTCGATGGTCTCGAACTCAGATTTATTACGTGTCAGGGTGTTATAAACTTTAATCGTCATATTAATCGCTCCGCTTCTTAATTGGTTGTTCGAAGTTGGTTTTATTCGGGTTTTGCAAAAATCATCCTGCCGGCTGCGGTTTGGAGCACCTTGGTGACGACAATGGAAATGGTTTTACCAATAAACTCGTGACCGCCTTCCACGACCACCATGGTGCCATCTTCCATATAACCGACACCTTGACCATACTCCTTGCCTTCCTGGATGATCTTCATTTTAAGCGATTCGCCAGGCAGCAGGATGGATTTGACAGCATTTGCCAATTCATTGACATTAAGAACTGAAACGCCTTGCAGTTCAGCAACACGATTGAGGTTGTAATCATTGGTGAGGATGGGACAGCTTAATTGTCGAGCGAGGACCACTAATCGTTCGTCCACCTCGCGTACCCCTTCGACATCGATATCTGTAATCGTCACAGGGATGGAAGGGTCTTTCTGTAATTCGGATAACACTTCCATACCTCTCCGACCCCGTTGACGGCGTAAGTTGTCTGCTGAATCACTGACATATTGCAATTCGTTAAGAACAAAGCGTGGAATCAGCAACCGACCAGGCATAAAACCTGTGCGGGCAATATCATAAATGCGCCCGTCGATAATACTGCTGGTATCGACCAGGATGCGTTGGGCACCGCCGGAAGCAGCATTTTGGTCTTGTTCTTCACCGAGAACATTGCTGCGTTGCCCAGGCCTGAAGATGGTGCGTAAATCGTTTTGACGAGCCACAAACAAGATGACACCCAGGTATCCAAAAATTAGTACGGCAATAAAGGGTAGTATGCTGCCGAAAGGTTCAGGTAAGAGTGAAATCGGGTAGGCGAGTAGAGCAGACAGAATCAAACCAACGATGAGACCAAAGATTCCAAATACCAGGGTTTGGGCAGAGACAGCGCTCAGGAATTTTCGCAAAGCCCCCATGGGTTTTATGGTGATGTAGGGCATGATGAAAAAACCCAGGATAGCGAATATCAGGGTTGATAAAATTTGATAAAAAAGAATCAGTTGGGGACTGCTGGCCCACAGCCTTTGTGTAAAATAGCCCAGGGGTTCGCCCAGAAAACCGCCCAGTGCGCCAAAAACAATAATGCCAATAATACGGAAAATAAGATCGACAGACATATAATGACTCCTTTTAAGGTGCAAGAATAAAAACAAGATGAATAGTTACTTCTCAGCCTGCAGGGAAATCGGTGGGTATATGTGGCGGTGGAGTAGCCGCATAAACCCACCACGCCTTCACCACTCGAAGAGTGCTACGCGAGCAGGATTGGTTGAGTAGTAACGATAAATAAATAATTTCGATTATTTTAATAATAGCATCATGAGCGTGATTAGTCAAATTTTTTATATTAATTCATAAATATTTTTATTCACCCAGGTAGTCCTGCTGGTGCGGTCCCATCCTAACTGTTTCGCTCCAAAAAACCTGCTTGAGCTCAGGCGGACAAGGCAGGTTTTTATCGGTTTTATGAAATTGCTGTAACTTCTCAGCCTGCAAGAGAATTGCCTCTTTTGCAGCAGGGTTGCCTGAGTAGTAACGGATTATTGAAAATATTTGAAAGGGGTTATGCTGGTGGGGGTATGTTCGCTGGCGGCTTTTTATGAGTGTGGCCCAGGCCTGGTTGGATCGGTGTGCCGGCTTCTGGATTGAGGATTATGCTCAGTTCTGCTAAAGCATGACGATCATAAATTCGATGGCCGCATAGGTCACAAATCCAGGCGGGAAAGTCGGGAACAGTGATCAAGTCATCTCCCAGCCAGGTCATTAATGTGACTGTGCTCAAATGTTTTCGACCGCCCTGGCACTTTCGGCAGGGTTGTCTTTCAAAGTTGTCAGAAGGTGTGATTTTCATGTGCGGTCCTTCAGCATGATTTTATCACCAATGCATTTTTTGCATAGATAAGAATCTAATTGTTAGGATGATTTACTGGACAGCCTGGACGATGGCTGGGCTGCGCAAAAGGGTTACTTCTGACAGCGGCCAGTAGATCAACAGGGCTCGGCCAACGATATCCTCGCGGGGAATAAAACCCCACATATGGGAGTCGCTTGAGTTGTTGCGATTGTCACCTAAAACAAAATAGTGATCTGCTGGAATTTCCCAGGTGCCAGTATATCTTGGCGATTCAGCGATATAGGGTTCGTAAAGCGGTTGATTGTTGACATACACAATGCCATCGGAAACCGTGACCCGATCTTCTGGCAAACCAATCACACGTTTGATGTAATCTGTGTTTTCCTGTCCTGGGGCATGGAAGACGATGATGTCACCAATCGAAGGACTACCGAACCGGTAGGCGACCCGGTTGATGAGCAGGAACTCACCAGGCTTAAGGGTCGGCTGCATGCTGACATTTTCAACCCGAACCCTGGCAGAAAGGGCATTAATCGCCAGGAAAAGCACCAAAGCCAGCAGGATGGTTTCGATGGTATCGATGGCGAAACCAAGACAGCCAGATTTTTTCGGCTTTGATCCGTCTTGATAGGTTGAATTCGCAGAAGTTTGCTCGGATTGAATGTTGTCTAACATAAAGTGTAAGTTGCAGATAATGGTTTGATCAAATAAATATTTCTATGGCTATAGATTATAACGTATCCAACGTTTTAAGGCATCTACTCCCGCCGTTTTTTGAGAACCAATCGAATGGGGGTGCCCATGAAGGGGTACTCCCTACG
>SKXY01000056.1 GCA_007128175.1 Wenzhouxiangella sp.
GCCGCCATGTTCGGCATGAACATCGACCGCGAGATGGAGCCCTGTGCCTGGGGGCATGTCACTTCCGGTGGCACTCTGGCCAACGACGAAGCCCTGTGGTACTTCCGCGCCGTGCGCTACTGGCCGCTGGCGGCCCGGCGTGCGCTGGCGGAAAACGACTTCGATGCCGGTCTCCTGAAAGCCATCGGCCGGAGTCTCGAAGAATGCAGTGACGGGGAGTTGTTCAACCTGTCGATTGACACCGTCATTCGCCTGCGCCGTGAACTGGTCACGGCGATCGACACTCGCCTGGACCGGCGCTCGGCCCGCCGTCTGGCCGAGGCCATCGAGGCCGAGCGGGTCGAGTCACTCGGCGTGGCCGAATTCCACATGCGTCACCCCGACCTCGGCAGCCCCTGCGTGATGGTGCCGGTTACCGGCCACTATTCCTGGGAAAAGGCGCTCAAGCTGCTGGGCATGGGCAGTGCCAACGTGGTGCGCGTCAGGGTCGACGAGCGCATGCGCATGGACCCGGCCGATCTCGACCGCGCCGTTGCCGAGGCCAGTGAGGCCGGCCGCCCGGTGCTGGCCGTCATCGGGGTGCTCGGCACCACCGAGTTCGGCTCCATCGACCCCATCGACGAGATCGTTGCACTCAGGCAGCGCTGGCGAAAGCGCGGAGTGGAGTACGCCATTCACATCGACGCCGCCTGGGGCGGCTACCTGGCCAGTATTTTCCGCCAGGCAGACGGCACGCCGGTCGACCGGCAGACCCTGCAGGCCGAGTACCGTTACTTCCCCTCCAGCGAGGTCCACGGCGCCTTCGCCGCCCTGCGCCATGCCGACTCCATCACCGTCGATCCGCACAAGCTCGGCTTCGTACCGTTCGGCTGCGGCGCCTACGTGGCACGCAACCGCGGCATGACCGATTTCATCAGCCAGCGTGCCGCCTACGTGTTCGACGACGCCGAGAACGTCTCGGACAGTGAATACGAGCGCCGTTTCCGGAACCTGGGGCAATACATCCTGGAAGGTTCGAAGCCGGGCGCGGCCGCTGCCGGCGTCTGGGTGACCCACCGCGTGCTGCCGCTCGACCACGATCATTTCGGACGCCTTTGCGGCGAGACCATCGTCAACAGCGAGTATTTCTTCGACCACATCGAGGAGCTGCGCGCCGAGCTAGCCGGCGTGGCCCGGGTCATCCTGCCGTTCGAGCCCGATACCAACCTGGTCTGCCTGGCCATCAACCCCGAGGGCAACCGCGACCTCGGCGAGATGAACCGCTTCGGCCGTCGCCTCTATGCCCACCTGAGCGTGGGCGAAGACATGGCCATCCATACCCGCCAGTTCTTCGGGTCACGCACCCTGGTGCAGCGAAGCGCGCTCAGCGGCGAGGTGGCCCGACGCATGATCGACGAACTGGGACTGGATCCGGACACCTTCGTCGAGGATCCGGACGACAGCGGCCGACAGGCCGACAGCATCTTCCTGCTCAGGCACACGCTGATGAACCCCTGGCTGTCCGGCCGCGACCACGGCCTGAATTACCTCGATCGCTATTGCCGCTACCTCGCCGATCTCGTGCGCCAGGAAATCAATACAGTCGATCAGGCCTGACGGATTGCGAACCCTAGCGCCCTCAGCTTCAGGCGACGGTGCTACCCGCTGCAACGCAAGCCAGCGGCTGCTGTGCGGTTGCTTCAATCTGTGGTCGCGTCGCGAACCCGCTGCTGGGCGCGCCGGAACCGGTCTTCGATCTCGGAGTTGTCGAAATGGGGCATGGGCTGATCCGGATCCGGATCTTCAAGAACGTACTTTGCACCACAGTAATTGCACATCGCCTCGCCGCTGCGGTGAATGGGCAGGTAGACGCGTGGATGCGCATTCCAGACCTGCATCTCCGGTGTCGGGCAGGACAGGGGCAGGTCTTTCCAGCCGACCTGGTAGATCTTTTCCTCGCACGACGGCGTCCGTTGGCCCGGTTTGCGTTTGGCGACCATGGTTGGAACTCTTCGCGGCAAGCGGAATCGATGGCTGCATAGTGTACCCCGCCGGTTTGGATGTCAGGCCAACGCGTGCTGCCGACCGCTTTATTTTCGGTTCAGTCGCGCCAGTAGTTGTTGGCCGCGGCGATGGTCTGGAAATGAACCGCCGCGACATGTGACGCCGCGATCAGGTCATCGCCGTGGTCGGCGTACTTTTCCCGTTCCCGCATCAGGACCTCCCGGTCCGGCTGGGTCGTGGTAACGCCGCGACGTGCCAGGCGCACGGCCAGGGCGAAGCCCTCGGCGGGCGTGTCGGTGATCAGCGAGGTCAGCCAGTCGGCCGGTTCGGCGGAACCTTCGGCGGCAACGGCCCCGGGCGCGCCGGCGAGGAGGGCGATCATGACGGTCGCAATGAGCATGTGCTTCATGTTGAGTTCCGGTTTCGGATGGGTCAGCGTTCGAGATGCTCGAGCTTGCCCGGCATGTCTTCCCACTCGGCGGCGTCGGCCGGTGCGGGCTTCATCTCGGTGATGGTCGGCCATTCGGCGGCCAGCTCTGCATTGAGTTCAAGAAAATGTCGCTGGCTTTTTGGCAGGTCGTCTTCCGGGAAGATGGCCTCGACCGGGCACTCGGGTTCGCAAAGCGTGCAATCGATGCATTCTTCCGGATCGATGACGAGGAAGTTGGGTCCCTCGTGAAAGCAGTCGACCGGACAGACTTCAACACAATCCGTGTATTTGCATTTGATGCAATTCTCGGTGACGACGAAGGTCATCGGCACACTCTCCTCGACAAACGGTGGCGATAATCTTAACATGCAGATCACATGCATGTATGGGTGCGGGCGATAATATCGACATGACTTCGCAAGCGGCGGAAGACCTTCTTGGTCGACTGGGGCAGTTACTGGGCGGCGAAGCCGTGCTGGCCCCGGATGACGATATCGAGCGCTACGTTCAGGAGCCGCGCGGACGTTACCGTGGCCAGCCCCTGGCCGTCGTGCGTCCAGCCACCACCCAGCAGGTGGCGGCCACGGTGAGCCTTTGCCGTGAGGCGGGTATCGCCATGGTGCCCCAGGGCGGCAACACCGGCCTGGTGGGCGGTGCGGTGGCGACCGGGCGCGGAACGGAAGTGCTCATCTCGCTCGAGCGCATGCGAGAGATCCGCCGGATCGATGCCGAAGGCGCCACGCTGGTCGTCGAGGCCGGCTGTCCACTGGCGCGTGTCCAGGAGGCGGCCGCCAGCGCCGGGCTGCTGTTTCCGCTCAGCCTGGCATCAAGCGGCACCGCCACCATCGGCGGCAATATCGCCACCAACGCCGGCGGTCACATGACCGTGCGCTACGGCAATACCCGGCGACAGGTGCTGGGCCTGGAGGTGGTGCTGGCCGACGGCCGCATCTACAACGGCCTGACCGAGCTCAGGAAGGACAACAGCGGCTACGACCTCAACCAGCTTTTCATCGGATCGGAAGGTACGCTCGGCATCGTCACCGCCGCCTCGCTTGCCCTGGCGCCGGCACCGCGCCAGACGCTGACCGCCCTGGTCGGGCTGGATTCCGTCACGGCCGCGCTGGGTTTGTTGCGGCTGATGCGCAGCCGGCTTGGAGAAACTCTCTCGGCCTTTGAGCTGATGCCGCGCCTGGCCATGGATTACGTGCTCGACTACCTGCCCGACGCCCATGATCCATTGGGGCGGGCACACGACTGGTACGTGTTCGTGCAGGCCGACAGCGCGGTGGCCGGGCGCTGGCTGCACGAAGCCTGCATCGAGGCGCTTGAAACCGCCAGCGACGAGGGGCTGGCACGAGATGTCGTCGTCGCCGGCAATAATGCCCAGGCCGATGCCCTGTGGCGCCTGCGCGATGCTGTCCCGCCGGCCCAGAAACTGGGCGGCGTCAGCCTCAAGCACGACATCTCGGTGCCGGTCGCCGCCATCCCCGGCTTTATCGAGGAAGCACAGGCTGCCCTGGCCGAAGCCGTTCCCGGGATCCGGCCGTGCGTGTTCGGCCATGTCGGCGACGGCAACCTGCATTTCAATCTCAGCCAGCCCGAAAACATGGCAGCCGATGCCTTCCGGGCCACCGAAGCCGAATGCAACCGGATCGTGTTCGACCTGGTGAGCCGCCATCACGGCTCGATCGCCGCTGAGCACGGTATCGGGCATTTGCGCCGGGCAGAACTGGCGCGGTGTGCCGATCCGGTCAGGCTCGAGTTGATGGCCAGACTCAAGCGCACGCTCGATCCCGACGGACTGCTCAACCCCGGCAAGGTCGTGGCTGCATCATGAACAATCGTAAACCCGAGCGGCTCATAGTGATTGGTGCGGGCGTGGTCGGCACCACGACCGCGCTGGCCCTGGCCGAACGCGGCCTGCAAGTCACGCTGGTCGAGCGCAATGCCGAGGCGGCCGACGAGACCAGCCAGGCCAACGGTGGCGGTATCACGCCGGCCCATTCCGAACCCTGGAATGCGCCCGGCCTGCTGGGCAAGCTGGTACGCAATCTTGGCCGGGCTGATGCGCCTTACCGGCTTTCTCCGCTGGCCGTACCGGGAATGGGCCTTTGGGGACTGCGATTCCTGTCCAACATGCGGCGGGAACGGTTTCTGAACAATGCCCGCAACAACATCCGTCTCGGGCTGTACTCGCTCGAGTGTCTGCGCCGCTGGCGCGAGCGCTACGGCATGGAATACCGACAGACCCTGAGCGGTTCCATGCAGGTCTATTTTTCGCGCGAGCTGCTGGCCGAGTCGGTCCAGTTCCGGCGGGAACTGCTCGAAGAGGCCGCCGCCATCGAACCCATCGGGGTCGACGAGGTGATCGCCCGGGAGCCGGCACTGGCGCCGGTGCGCCGAGACCTGGCCGGAGCGATCGCCTTCCCCGAGCACGAATCGGGTGATGCGCGGCAGTTCAGCATTCTCGCGGCCGGACAAGCCGAGAAGCTCGGTGCGAGGCTGATGTTCGGCACGTCAGTGCAATCGATTCGCGTCGACGGCGACCGCCTGCGTTCGGTTGTCACCGACCAGGGCGAGATCGCGGCCGACGCCTGTGTGATCGCGGCCGGGCCGGCGTCGACGAAACTGGCCCGGCCGCTTGGGATCCGTCTGCCGATCTACCCGGTACGTGGCTACTCGGCCACGTTCGAGATCGAGCGCAGCGAGGCGCTGCCGACCTTGCCCATGCTCGATACCGCCAGTCGTTTCGTTACCCTCAGGCTTGGGGAGCATGGCTTGCGCATCGCCGGTCTGGCCGACTTTGCCGGCCACACCCGTCGTATCCTGCCGCGGCGCGTCGAAAGCCTGCTGGCCGGCGCCCGCCGGTTGTTGCCGGAGCTGGCCGAAGAGCTGGTCGCCGAGCGCGCCCAACTGTGGGCCGGTCTGCGGCCGGTCACCCCCGATGGCCCGCCGCTGCTTGGCGAAACCCGTGTGCCGGGTGTATTTGTCAATGCCGGTCACGGCCCCATGGGCTGGACCATGGCTTGCGGTTCGGCCGAGCTGGTGGCGGCGCAGGTCATGGGAGAGCCACCCGCCATTGCCCTGGAAGGTTTCGAGCCACACCGTTGAGTAGCCTGCGTCTGGTCGCCCATGAGCGGCCATGACATTGCAGGGCATGGCTACGCTCGAGTGATGCGGGATTGAAAACCTGAATGAATCAGGGCAAACTAATTTACAGACCCAGCGATATCCAAGGGGAGTATCCTCGTGATCAAGCGACTCCTTGTTGCGTTTGCCCTTCTTGCCCTGGCCGCCACCGCCCACGGTGGACTGATCGATCCGGTAGTCGATGACAACGAAATTTCGGCGTCTGTAGAGATCGGCGGTCTCGAGGCTCAATTGACTATCCGCTTCGAGAATGTCGTTGGCTTGAACCCTGCCAACCTCGGCGTATCGGTGCACCTGCTCGACCCGCTGGCGCCCGAAGTGCTCGGCCGCTTGCCGGGCACGCAGTCGCTGGGTAGCCTCAGCCTGGGAGGAGTTCTCAACCTGGTCAACGATCTGGTTACCGTGCCGGCCGGCTTTCCGGTCATGGTCCGTATCGATCCGCCGACCGACAGCGGCCTGACCTTTGAAGGCGTGGTCGAGGTCGAAATCTACACTCAGGTACTGAATTACCAACCCGGCACATCCTTGCGCCTGTTCAAGGCCCCCACCGGTTCCGGGACCTTCCACGATGTCACCGAGGAAGTCAGTCCGGGAAGTATCCGCACCCGCAGTGGCGGCGGACACTTTTCCGATTTCATGATCGTTCGCGACTTGCGCGCGCCGGCTGATGTGGTCGACGAGAAATTCGATCGACTTGGTGACCTGCTCGTCACTCATTCCGGCCAGATCGATGCAGTGGTCTATGCCGGTCTGGCCGGACTGTACGTGGATGCTGCCGATGCCTGGGCTGCCGGCGATGCGGCACTGGCCGACAGCCTGCTGGACCAGTTCGTCACCGACACGGAGATCGCCGCAGGCCAGGGCGACGTGCCCAACGTCTGGCGTTCGGCCCGTGACCTGGACAACGTTGATGGCGAATTGCGCTCGGCCGCCAGAACCCTGCGCTTCTCGCTCGGGCAGGTTCAGCCGTAGCCCTCACCACGCCGAAGACCCCGCGCGCAACCGGCGCCTGCGTGGCCCGGTTGCGCGTTTTTCCACCCGATGCCGCGGTTGTCGACTGGCTGATCGAGCGCCAGCAACGCTATGTCGTTGGACGCGGTGAGCAGGCCGACTGTCGGGTGGCCGACAAGCGCGTGTCTCGAGAACACCTGGCGCTGGATCTCGACAGCCTGCCGTGGCGGGTGATGGATCTGGGCAGCAAGAACGGTACCCGCCTGGACGGTCGTCCCGTTGATTCGGCAAACCTGCCCGACCAGTGCTGGATCAGTGTAGGCGGAGTGCCGGCGCGCTTCGAACGGCTCGATCCTGCAAGGGCTGATCGCCTGCGGCGGGAGCAGCATCACAAGCATCAGGTTTCGCAGCGCATGCTGGCGCGACTTTCACCCGACCTGGCGCATGACCACCTGCTCGACACCACGCTGAACGATTTTCTGGCCCTGGCCGAGTGTCCGCGAGGCGGGCTCTTCCTCCGCACCGAGGACAAGGCACGACGATTGGTCCGGGCAAGGACGCTGGGCGAGAATGAGGGCAGCCAATCGGTCATCGACCAGGTATTGATGACCGGCATGGCACAGGTCCACGGCGACGTCCGCCGGGAACAGGCCATGGCCGAACGCGAGAGCATCGTTGCCGGGTCCATTCATGCGCTGATCTGCGTTCCGCTCAATGTCGGTGACAGCACACTGGGTGCCTTGTACGCTGACAGCCGGGAGCCCGGCAAGCAGTTCACTGCGCTGGATCTCGAGCTGATGCAGCGGCTGGCCAGGCAGGCAGCATTCGCTCTTGCGCTGGTCCGAATGCGCGAGGAGATCCTGGCCATGCACCAATCTCTGCCGCGTTCGTTGCAGGAGGCTGAAGCGGATGTGCAATTGATGCACATTCTCGAGCGTTCATCGCGCGGCCCTGATCACTGACTCCGCTCAACGAGGTCGAATGCGAGCCATGAGTTATGCTTGCAGATGTGAACGGACCGAAACCATCGGGAATCCTTCGCGCCACCAGCACAGTGAGCAGGCATGACAGGATCTGACGGCCCGCCGCCGGAAGAACGAACCGAAACCAGGACACGCCAGGTGGACATGCTGCCACCCGGCCTCGTGCTGGCCGAACGCTATCGTATCGAGGAAATCGTCGGTGTCGGGGCAATGGGGATGGTCTACCGTGCCCGCGACCTTGAACTCGATCATGAAGTGGCCGTCAAGGTCATGCGCTCCGACCAGCAGATTGACGACCAGACCCTTGAGCGATTCCGGCAGGAAGTTCTGGCGGCACGCCGGGTCAGTCATCCCAACGTCGTTCGCCTGCACGACATCGGCCGCGACGGCAATCTCCTCTTTCTCACCATGGACTACGTGCCCGGCCGCACGCTGCGCGAGTGGCTGGCAGACGATCCGCCTGACATCGCCGAGGCAATTCGGGTCGCTGCCGAGTTGGCCGATGCCCTGGCCGCGGCACACGAGCAGGACGTCGTCCACCGCGATCTCAAACCGGCCAATGTACTCATCGATGCCGGCGGCCATGCGCGCATCATGGATTTCGGCGTTGCCCGCTCCGGCCACCGCGAGGGACTGACCGTAGCCGGAGAAGTCGTCGGCACACCCGACTACCTGGCCCCCGAACAGGTGCGCGGAGAGCAGGTCGATCACCGCGCCGACATCTATGCGCTCGGCCTGGTGCTGTGCGAAATGCTGGGCGCGCCGCGACCCGGCAGTGGTTCCACGCTTGATGAAATGCTCGCCCAGCGCGCGCTGGGCCGCGAGGCTTCCACGGCGAGCCTGCCGGGACGTCCCCCGGCCTGGCTGGTCGCCGTCGTACGTCGCTGCCTGGCCGCGCGGCCCGAAGAACGCTATGCCTCGGCACGCCAACTGGCCGAGGATCTGCGTCACGGCCAGGCTCGCCGCCGACGCAGACGACGCGGCCTGGCCACGGCAGGCGCGCTGCTGGCGCTTCTGGCCGTGGTCTTCGCCGCCTGGCAGTTGTGGCCCGATACAGTGGTCGAGCCCGACTCTCATGGCCAGCTTGCGGTGCTGCCGCTGGGTAACCTCAGTGGCGATGAAGCGCTGGGCTGGACGCAGCGCGGCCTGGCCGAAGCGCTGGCCGATGGATTGGCCGAGCACCCCCGTTTGAGCGTGACCGACCCGTTGCGCGTGTTTCGACTGATCGAGGACCTGCACATCGATGCGGCGCTTCCAAGCAGCGCCGATCGCCACCAACTTTTTGAATTGCTCGATCTTGACTGGCTGGTGACCGGTCGCCTGCTTCACGTCAACGATTCGGCGCGTATCGAAATCCGGCTCCATGCCGATGCCGAGGAGGCCACGCACCAGTTTGCGGCCGAGGTGCCGAGGATGCGCCCGCTGGAGGCAATTCCCGAATTGATGGCCGGCCTGTTCTCGGCTCTGGGTGACCGGGCCCTTGGCCAGCCGCCACTGGCCCTGTCGACCGACTCGCTTGCCCTGGCCCACTACGATGAAGGTTTGTCGTTGCTGGCGCGTGGGCAGTCGCTTGCGGCCATCGATGCGCTGGAACGAGCGGTGGGCCAGGATGAAACCTTTGCCGGTGCCTGGACACGCCTGGCATCGTCCTATGCCGATGCCGGCTACTATGATCGGGCGGTGGCGAGTGCCGAGCGCGCGGTCAACCTGTTGGCGGACGACGACAGTCGGCTGGCGCTGGAAGCCCGCGCCAGCCTTGCCATGCTGACGGGCCATGCGCAAGAGGCGAGGGCCTTGCTCGAACGGCTGGTCGACTCCTTTCCGGGAGACGTCGATGCACGTATCGAACTCGGCAGGGTGCTGGCGGACACGGGGGAGCTGGCCGCTGCCGAGCGCCATCTTTCCCGGGCCACGGCACTGGATTCCCAGCACCCGGTGGCATGGTATGAACTCGGGCGTGTGGCCATCCTGGCCGGCGATCCCGCGCGCGCCGCAGAGGACTACCTGGTACGCGCGCTGGTGATCGCCAATCGCAGCGGCAGCCAGCAATTGAGGGGCGACATCTACAACGCCCTGGGGATCGCTCACCAGCGTCTGGATGAGGCGCCGGTGGCGGCCGACTTTTTTGCCGAGGCCGTGGATCTGCGGCAGTCGGCCGGGGATCTCAGCGGCGTTGCCGCGACCCGCGCCAACCTGGCCCACCTGGCATTGCTGGAGGGCGACTTCGAACGCTCGCGCGAGGAACTCGCCGCCGCCACGGAAGCTTGCGAAGCCATCGGCGACCGGGCCGGCATGGCCGATCTGTACAACCAGCTCGGCGTGGTCGAAGAGGAGGTCGGCGATTACCGGGCCGCACTCGATGCCTACCGCGAAGCCCTGAGGTTGCGCGAACAACTGGGCGGCACCCGGGCGCTGATCGACAGCTACAACAACGTCGCCTTTGCCTATATCATTCTCGGCGAATACGACCATGCCCGTCAGTTCAACCGGTCCGCACTTGACCTGCTGGCCGACCGCGACGATCCGGCCTCTCGCCTCATGGCGCTGGAAACGCGCGGCTACCTGATGCTGGCCTTCGGCGCCTGGTCCGATGCGCTGGAGGCCTTTCTGGAAGCATTGGAGATTGCGCGCGGCCTTGGCTATGCGCACAGCCAGGCTGTCGCCCAGGGTGGTATCGGGCAGGTGGCCCACTACCAGGGACGCTTCGCTGCGGCCAGCGAGGCCTTCGACCAGGCGTATGCCCGGTTTCTCGATCTGGGGGATCGGCGCGGTGCGGCCGTGATCGGCTTGCGCCGCGTGGAGCTCGCGTTGAGTGCCTTCAGGCACGAGCAGGCCGCCGATCAACTGGCCGAGGTGGAAGAACTTCTCGAGGGGGTGGAGCATCGTCTGCAGCACGCCGATTTTCATCGGTTGTCCGGTCGAGTGGCCACTTACCATCACGGGGAGCGGGCCGGCGAATGGCTACAGGCTGCAGAGCAACTGGCGCGCGAGTCGGGCAGCAAGCCGGCCCAGTTGGCAACCCGTGCCGCTCAGGTGCCGTTGCTGCCCCGGTCCGGCGGTCCGCCGGCCCTGGCCGCGCTGGTCGGGGAGGCCGAGCGGCTGGGCGATGCCGCGCTGACCCTGACTGTCCTGGCCGAGGCGGCCGGCACCGCCCTGGAATCCGGCGATGCCGACACGGCGTTGAGCCTGGCACGGCGGGGCTTGCGACCGCCACTGCGGATTGCTTCCTGGAAGGACAACTGGCGATTGCACTGGATTCTGGCGCAGTCGGAGGAGGAAGGCGAGGCCGCCGAGTCACTAGATGCGGCCCGGTCCGAAGTTTGGCGCCTGCTCGAGGGCATGCCCGAGCCCTGGCGTGCCAGCTTTGTGGACGGATTGCCCGAGGAACTCAAGCATGTGGAAGTTGAAGGCCGGTAAGCAGACGGAAGCTGAAGAACTGGCCCGCATCGGTGATCAATTGCAGCGGCTGTCGGCGGACAATCGCCGCATGTTCGACGAACTCAACGCGATGCAGCAGCGATCGCGCTCACTCGCGCGTTCGGTATGGCGCATCCAGGAAGACGAACGTCGACGGTTGGCCCGGGAACTGCACGACGGTGTCGGCCAAAGCTTGACTGCACTGCGGCACCGGCTGGATCGTCTGCCGGCCGGGTCCCTGCGAGATGAGGTCATCGACATGCTGGTCCAGGTGATCGAGGATGTGCGGGAGATGTCGCGCCTGTTGCGCCCGCCGGTACTCGACGACCTGGGCCTGGAGCCGGCGTTGCGCTGGCTGGGCCGGCGTGTACGCGAGGGCGGAGGGCCCGAGGTGATCGTCGATGCGGTCGGACTGGCCGATTCCACCCTGGAACCCGAACTGGAAACACTGTTGTTCCGGGTCACCCAGGAGGCGCTGAACAACGCGGCGCGCCATGCCGGTGCCTCGTGCGTGAGCGTGTCCGGCCGACGGCTGGGCAACCGCCTGGAGCTGACCATTCGTGATGATGGCGTCGGGTTCGATCCTGAATCATTGCGCGAGGATCCCGAGGCCGCTGGAGTCGGTCTTGCCGGCATGCACGATCGCGTGGAGCTGTTCGGCGGGGATTTCGCGATTTGCTCCGCGCCCGGGCAAGGCACGACGCTTGCGATCGGCCTTGCACTGGACCCGCCTGTTGCCGACGAAGGGGAAAGTCGATGATGAATCCGATCGAGATCGTGGTGGCCGACGACCATACGGTGGTGCGCGAAGGGTTGGTCGGCATGCTCGAGGCCAACGACTTGTGCACCGTGCTCGCCCAGGCGGGTGATGGCGTGGCGGCCGTCGAGCAGATACTGCAGTACCGGCCGCGAGTTGCGGTCATCGACTTGTCCATGCCGCGACTCAACGGGCTGGAGGTGGTTCGGCGCATCAGCCAGCAACAGCCGGAGACGGCTTGCCTGGTGCTGACGCATCACGATGAAGAGGAGTACGTGGTACCGCTGGTGCGCGCCGGCGCCAAGGGCTACCTGGTCAAGGACAGTCCGTCTGAAACCCTGCGCGAGGCGGTGACGGCACTGGCTCGGGGCGAGGTCTATTTCGGGCCGCAAGCGGCGCGTGCCCTGGCCGCCGTTCAGCAACAGCCCGAGCGCAGCATCGAGGATCCGTACGGCTCCCTGACCGCGCGCGAGCGCGAGGTCATGCACCTGGTCTGCGAGGGCAAAAGTACCAAGGAGATCGCCCGGATCATGGATATCGGCGTCAAGACGGCCGAGAATCACCGCGGTCGTATCCTGCGCAAGATCGGTGTGGGCAATACCGCCGAGCTGGTTCGCTACGCCGCCCGCAAGGGGTTGATCGACTGAGGTCGTGACGAAGCGACTGAGGGTTTTCCCCCGTCCGGGCGGGGGTTTTACCCGATTGTCCGGTTCAACGCCGGCTGCTCCAATGTCGTTACCGTTCAAACGACATGGAGTGAACCAATGACTTTCCTCAGGCGGACAGCCTTTTTCCTGATCATCGGCGTGATGGCGGCAGGCACCGTCACCGTTGCCGCAAGCGAGCGTCTTGCCGCGCAGCGCGGCGCCACGCTGGAACTCAACGGCGATGTGGCCATCGGCCCGAAACTGCAGGAGCGGCTCGACAACGCTCGCCTGTTCGAGACCCATGAGGTCATCGTCAGCTTCGACCTCGACGGGCCGATCACAGGCAGCCTCATCGATGCGCTCACCAGCATCGGTGTCAATGGCTATGCCCTCAACCAGCTGCCAATCGTCGGCGTCAACGCGACCAACTTGCAGATCGGGCTGATCAGTGACCTGCCTGGTGTGCGCTCGATCTACTTCAACAAGGAACTGGCCTGGGTCAACGAGGACAGCCGTGCGCTGACCGGCGTCGATCGCATGATGGCCGATCCGAACCTGCGCAATGATCTCGGCCTGCCGTACTCGGGCGCCGGTGTCGGCGTGATGATCAATGATTCGGGCATTGACGCCACTCACCCCGACTTGCAGTTCGGCAGCCACGTGGTGCAGAACGTCTTCGGTGCACTGAATCTGGCTTCAGATATCAGCGGCATTGCCATGCCGGTCTGGGTGGAGAACGTGCCCGATACCGATATCGGCAGCGGACACGGCACCCACGTGGCCGGCACGGTGGCCGGCACCGGCGCCGCTTCCTCCGGCCAGCAGGCCGGTGTCGCCCCTGGCGCTCACCTGATCGGCTATGGCTCCGGCGCCGTCCTGTTCATCCTCGATACCCTGGGCGCGTTCGATTACGCCCTGACCCATCAGTTCGAGTACGACATTCGCGTGATCCAGAACTCCTGGGGTACGCCTTCCGATACCGGTTCGGGCGTTGATCCCGACGATCCGATCAATATCGCCACCAAGAAGCTGGCCGACCGCGGCGTGATCGTGGTGTTCTCGGCCGGCAATTCCGGGCCCGGCGAAGCCACCATCACCGGCAACTACAACAAGGCCCCCTGGGTCGTAAGTGTTGGTGCTGCCGAGAAGGACGGCACGCTGGCCGACTTTTCCTCGCGCGGCCAGCGCGGTGTCGGCGGCGAGTTTGTCATGGACGGCGAGGTCTTCGAGTGGGTGGATGAGCCCACCATCGTCGCCCCCGGCGTCGACATCGTCTCGGCCCTCGCTACCACCGGTGCGCTAGGCCTGCTGGAACCGTGGCCGGAAAGTCCGTTGTTCTACGCGCTGATGAGCGGTACCTCGATGTCCGGTCCGCACGTGGCAGGCATCATCGCCCTGATGCTCGAGGCCAACCCGCATCTGGGTTACGAGGAAGTCATCGAGATCCTGCAGGCAACGGCCACCAACATGCCCGGCTATGACTCCTGGGAAGTGGGGGCCGGCATGGTCAACGCGCATGCCGCCGTGGCCGCGGCCGCCGGTGCACGTGAAGACTACGGCCTGACGGTCAACAAGTCACGCGAGTTCAACGCCTCGGTCGAGCAGGAGCGACTGGAAGGGCCGGAATTCTCGATTGATTATGACCCGGCGACCGGTTCCGAGGTACACACATTCGAGGTCGGCGATGACATTGCAGTGGTTAATGCCCGGGCCAGCATTCCCGACAACACCGTGGCCGTGGTGTTGACCGATCCGGCCGGCCGCACTTACGGATCGTCGATCCCGCTGCCGCTGTTGGGCGAAAACGTCGCCACCAGCGCACCGGGCATGCCGGGTGAGTGGTCGGTGCATGTCAGCGGCATCGGCGCACTGGCCGGGGTCACGCTCGATCCCTTCGGCCTGACGCCCGGCGGCATCGGCCTGCCCGGCACCATCGACGTGGATCTCAGCTTCGTTCAAAGCACCGGCACGGTCGGCCTGGACGATGCCGAGGGACATCCCGTTCAGGGGCTGATCGAGACCGCCGTGGCCAATCGCCTGCTCGACAGCGTCAGCCCGGGACGTTTTGCACCCGATCGCAAGCTGGTGCGTGGACACATGGCCGACTACCTGGTCATGGGTGGCGGTGTTCGCCAGTACCGCCCCACCGACGGCAGCAACAATTTCGGTGATGTGTCCGGAACCATGCTGGCGGCAGCCGAGGCGGTGAGTGCGCGTGGCGGTGTCCTGCGCGACATGCACCAGGTTCAGCAGCCGATCATGCTCGAGACGACCGCGCGGTCGATGCGCGGCGCATTCGCTCCGCACCAGTCGGTCTCCCGCGCTCACCTGGCCTGGTCGATGATCCAGGCACTTGGCATGGAAAACGAGGCACTGGATGTGCGCGCCGCGCTCGAAGACGAGCCGATTACGGTGCAGTTTCAGGATGGTCGAATTCCCGTGCTCGACGAGGGCGAGGTGCCCGAGGCGCTGCGTGGGCACGTGCAGCTGGCCATTGACCTGAACCTGGTGACCGTCGAGTTCAGTCATGACTGGAACATCGTTGCCAATTTCCGGCCAAACGACGACGTGCTGCGTGCCGAATATGCGCAGTCGGCCATGGCTCTGTTCAATACCCTGCGCTAGTCGGGGTCCGCCTGCGGCGAGCCAGCGGAGCGATGCAGCCTGCCCGCATCGATCCGCGGGGGTGTCACCCCGCCCCGTGATCGCCGCAAACAAGGACCGCTCCCCCGGGAGCGGTCCTTTCTATGTGCGCCATGCCTGGCACTTTCAACCGCCGAGGGAAACCGAAGCGGGAAGTGACGTGGGGGTGGAAGTCCCCTGGGGACCCGAGATGACCGGGAACCCCGACCGGAACGGCAAGGGTTTTCACCGCGAGGTGAAGTCTGAAGGAAGCCGAATGGGAAGCTCCGGCCCGAGGAACACGAACTGCATA